>JBOIFK010000087.1:0-10339 GCA_050741585.1 Nitrosospira sp. | reverse complement strand
CCACTGAGGGTTCGTTTAGCACAATGCCTTGCCCACGAACATAAATCAGGGTATTGGCAGTGCCCAGGTCTATCGCCATATCGGTCGAAAAATAGCCTTTTAATATATTATTGTTTATAAAATTAAGCATAGTTACGGAATCCGTTGGGTGGCGACGATAAAATCGCGCGAAAAGAATGCGTCGCTTAGGCGGGCTATGATACTCTATTAGCTATTTGAATATAAGGGTTATAAGGGGTTTGGGAGCGAATGTCACTGTCTCTGGATGATGTAAAGCGCGTTGCAAACCTTGCCCGCATTGAAGTTAGCGAGGATGAGGCACATACCACGCTGGCGCAATTATCGGATATCTTCAATCTGATCCAGCAGATGCAGGCGGTGAATGCATCTGCGATAAAACCGATGTCCCACGCTCAGGACGTTATGCAGCGGTTGCGCGAGGACGTTGTCACCGAAATTGATCAGCGCGAATTGTTCCAGTCGCTCGCACCCCAGGTAGAGGCGGGGCTCTACCTGGTGCCGAAGGTTGTCGAGTGAGCCTAGGCATTCTCCTTCACCTTTTCATGAATTGCTTCGCTCCGCGAATCCCATGTTGAACTTCAGTCTCAAGCAACTTTCCACGCTGCTTGCGGCGAAAAAAATCTCCAGCGTTGAATTGACCAGCGAGTTTCTTAAACGGTCCAGGACGCTGAACCCGGACTACAACGCTTTCATTACGATCAGTGAAGAAACAAGCCTGAACCAGGCGCGCACCGCCGACATGATGCTCGCATCAGGCCGGGCGCATCCGTTAACGGGTATTCCTGTTGCACAGAAGGATATTTTTTGTACCAAGGGATGGCGTACCACTTGTGGATCGAAGATGCTGTCGAACTTCATTTCGCCTTACGATGCCGACGTGGTTGAGCGTTTCAATGCAGCCGGGGCGGTAAACATCGGCAAGACCAATATGGATGAGTTCGCCATGGGTTCAAGCAATGAAACCTCATTTTATGGCCCGGTGAAAAATCCATGGGATATCACAGCCGTGCCCGGTGGCAGTTCAGGCGGCTCCGCTTGCGCCGTCGCGGCGCGCATGACTCCCGCTGCAACCGGCACCGATACAGGCGGTTCAATTCGTCAACCGGCGGCGCTATGCGGTATTTCAGGCATCAAGCCTACCTACGGCCTGGTCTCGCGCTACGGCATGATCGCGTTTGCATCCAGTCTCGACCAGGGTGGACCCATGGCGAAATCAGCGGAAGATCTGGCATTGATGCTGAATGTCATGGCAGGTTTCGACATGCGCGATTCAACCAGTCTACAGCGGGAACCGGAAGACTACACGCGTCATCTGGAAAAGCCATTGGAGGGCCTGCGTAATGGTCTTCCGAAGGAATATTTCGTCAAGGAAATAAATGAGGACGTAGCACGTGTCGTGGAAGCGGCCGTCGCTGAATACCGCAAGCTTGGCGCAAAAACGGTGGAGGTATCGCTGCCCACGACGAAGCTTTCCATTCCTATCTATTACGTGCTGGCTCCAGCGGAAGCATCGAGTAATCTCTCCCGCTTTGACGGCGTGCGTTACGGCTACCGTGCTCCCGAATATATCGACCTCAACGACATGTACCAGAAAAGCCGTGCCCAGAGTTTTGGCGCAGAGGTGAAGCGACGCATACTGATTGGTACCTACGTGCTGTCGCATGGTTATTACGACGCATACTACCTTCAGGCACAGAAACTGCGCCATCTGATCGCGTTGGATTTCGTCGAGGCATTCAAACAATGCGACGTTATCATGGGACCGACGTCGCCCACCGTTGCATTCAATCTTGGAGAAAGAGTCAGCGATCCGGTGCAGATGTATTTGTCGGATGCGTATACCATTGCGGTCAATCTGGCCGGGCTGCCCGGAATGTCCATTCCGGTCGGTTTTGGTAAAAAAAACAGGCCAGTGGGGCTGCAAATTGTCGGTAATTATTTTGCGGAAGCGCAAATGCTGAATGTAGCGCATCAATACCAGCAGATAACCGATTGGCATGCTCTGACGCCACTACAGGTTTGAGCTGCCAAGTAAGAGCGCAAAGAAAATGGAAAGTCGGTAGTTATTCCCATTTCTCTCAGCGCATCCGGGATAAAAGGCTTGGACAAAAGGATTCTCGAAAATGCAATGGGAAATCGTTATTGGTCTGGAGGTACATACCCAACTCTCGACCCAATCAAAAATATTCTCCGGCGCTTCGACTGCATTTGGCGCGGCGCCCAACTCTGAGGCCTGCGCAGTCGATCTCGCGTTGCCGGGTGTATTGCCGGTATTGAATCGTGGCGCGGTGGAGCGGGCGATCAAGCTTGGCCTGGCGGTGGGCGGTAAAATTAGTCCGTTCTCAATTTTTGCACGGAAGAATTACTTTTATCCCGATTTGCCCAAGGGTTACCAAGTCAGCCAGTATGAATTACCCGTGGTCGAAGGGGGAAGCGTCAAAATCCAGGTCGGCCGGGACGGAGACGAATGCGATAAAACCATACGCCTCACTCGTGCGCATCTGGAGGAAGACGCGGGCAAATCACTGCATGAGGATTTTCACGGCATGACCGGGATCGATCTGAATCGTGCCGGTACACCGCTGCTCGAAATCGTTTCCGAGCCGGATTTGCGCAGTAGCGCGGAAGCGGTCGCCTATGCCCGAACACTGCACTCGCTGGTGCGCTGGATTGGTATTTGTGATGGCAACATGCAGGAAGGCTCCTTTCGCTGCGACGCCAACGTTTCTGTGCGCCGCCACGGATCAGCCAAGCTTGGCACCCGCTGCGAAATAAAGAATCTCAACTCGTTCCGTTTTCTTGAGAAGGCGATTGATTACGAGGCCAGGCGGCAGATCGAAATCCTTGAAGATGGCGGAATCATACACCAGCAAACCCGGCTCTACGATTCGGACAAGGATGAGACCCGTGCCATGCGCAGCAAGGAAGATGCACATGATTACCGCTATTTTCCCGACCCTGATTTATTGCCGCTTGAAATCACGGAGAACTGGATCGCGGAAGTCCGGAGCCTGCTCCCGGAACTGCCGCAGGAAATGCGCGGGCGCTTTGCGCGTGAGTACGGACTTTCCGGTTACGACGTGACGGCGCTGACGGCCGACCGGGAAATTGCAGAGTACTACGAAGCGGTGGTCGATAAACTTCCATCTGACCCGAAACTTTGCGCAAACTGGGTAATGGGCGAGATCTCCAGCTATCTCAATAACGAAGGAAAGCTTTTCGATCGCTGCCCGCTATCCCCGCGACAGCTTGCGCAACTTCTCATGCGCATCAAAGACGGAACGATCTCCGGAAAAATCGCCAAGGAGGTACTCCGGCAAATGTGGTTGGCGGCCAGTTCAGCCGACGTGGATACAACGAAATGGAAGGACCGGGATTCCTCCCGGTTCGATGAAAATCTCGCTGACCGGATTATCGAATCACAGGGGTTGAAGCAGATCTCTGATTCGGGCGAACTGGAGAAATTGATTGGCGAAGTTATCGTCGCCAATTCAAAATCTGTCGAAGAATTCAAGGCGGGCAGGGAGAAAGCCTTTAACGCCCTGGTTGGCCAGGTGATGAAGGCCGCCAAAGGCAAGGCCAATCCAGCCCAGGTGAACGAGATAATGAAGAAAAAATTGGCGGAATGAGATGTAAAGCATGAGTGACGAACGCGCAGGGCTACCACTTCGGCTTTCTTTCAGCCTCCCCTATAGATTCACGCTGCGCCCGCCATCCACTGCAATGATCTGTCCTGTGATATAAGGCGCATCGGCAATCAGGAAGGAGACCGTTTTCGCAATGTCGTCAGGCTCGCCGGTACGTTTCAGCAGCGTCCGGTCGACAATATGCCGGCGTGCGGCCTCCTCCTTCCACTCGCCATTTTCCGGCCACAGAATGGGACCGGGTGAAACGCCGTTCACCCGGACTTCCGGTGCAAGCTCCAGCGCCAGCGATCGGGTTAGTGCCGCCAGGCCGCCTTTGGCGGCGTTGTATACCACGTAGTTTTTCAGCGGCCACTCAGCGTGAATGTCCACGATGTTGACGATGCAGCCATGCTGCTTTCTAAGTTGCGGTGCCGCCGCCTGGGACAGAAACAGCGGTGCCTTCAAATTGCTGCCGATAAGATCATCCCATGCCTTTTCTGTAATTTCTTCCAGCGGAGTGGGAAAAAAGCTGGAAGCGTTATTGACAAGCGCATCGAGTTTTCCGAAATGCCGCATGGTTTCGTCAATCAAGTCTGATAGCAGTACAATATCGAGCAGGTCGGCTTGAGCCAATGCTACCGAACCGGGGCGAATTTGATTAAGCTCAGCCTGTAGTGTCCGTGCTTTCTCTGCTGACGTTCGATAATGCACGACCAGGTTCGCGCCCCGGGCATGCAGCCAGCGGCAGATGGCCGCACCTACACGCCTGGCCCCTCCGGTGATGAGTACCGCTTTCCCCTGCATGGGTATCTCTCCTACACTTGCGAATTCAGTAATTTCCACAATTTACCATAGAGCCGATGCCATCACTACCCATGCCAAGCGAAGCGGCGTCCCTGCACAGCAGCGCCGTTCGGGAACTGATCCGCGCCGAGATCGGCGCAGCTGGCGGCTGGATCTCCTTTGCACATTATATGAAATTGACGCTCTATGCGCCTGGCATGGGTTATTACAGCGCAGGTGCGGCTAAATTTGGCGAAGCGGGGGACTTTGTCACCGCGCCGGAAATTTCCCCCCTGTTCGGCAGGGCTGTGGCAGCGCAGGCGGCGCAGGTGCTTCAACTCATGGACAATAGGAGTGGCGATATTCTGGAACCCGGATCGGGGACGGGTCAACTGGCGCTCGATTTGCTGCTTGAGCTGGAAAAGCTCGGCAGCCTACCGAGGCGGTATTTTATTCTTGAAGTCAGTGCAGAGCTGCAACAGCGTCAACGGCAGTTATTTGAAAGGCTTGCGCCGCATCTCTTGCCGCTGGTTGTCTGGCTCGAACATTTGCCCGCGAGATTCAATGGACTGATACTTGCCAATGAGGTGCTCGATGCCATGCCGGTGCATCTGGTTGCGTGGCGTGATGCCAGCCTGTTCGAGCGCGGCGTAACACTGGATGGCGATAACTTCAGGTGGATCGAACGCGCAGTCACGGAAGGGGCGCTTTTCGAGGTTGCGCACGAACTCAATCTCCCGATGGATCCTGGCAGCAGCGACGCTGGCCACGATCCTGGCAATTACGTCAGCGAAATCAGCCTTGCCACACGGGGTTTCATGCGCGCTCTCGCGCGCATTTTGCAGCAGGGTGCGGTGGTGCTGATCGACTATGGTTTTGGGCGCAGCGAGTATTATCATCCCCAGCGCAACCGCGGAACATTGATGTGCCATTATCGCCATCACGTCCACGACGACCCGTTTTATCTGCCGGGCTTGCAGGATATTACCAGTCATGTGGATTTCAGCGCGCTAGCCGAAGCCGCCATCGATGCGGGATTGGAGTTTCTGGGTTATACCACCCAGGCGAATTTCCTCATCAACTGCGGAATAACCGAAATTCTGGCGCGAACTTCAGCGGAAAATGTGAAGGACTATCTACCATTGGCGAATCAATTGCAAAAGCTGGCAAGCCCCGCTGAAATGGGGGAGTTGTTCAAAGTGATTGCTCTCGGCAAAAATATTCGCCAACCTCTTGTCGGATTTGCACGTGGAGATAAAAGCCGAATGCTATGACAACCTCCATTAATCCCATGGATCAAATGGCGGTGGGGTACGCGGTGGGATACGAAATAGTTGCGATCTTGCCACCGGTAAACTGCCCAGTTTGCTGCGTTGACGTGCTATGATTGGACAAGCCCGGTAAGCGGAGCCAGAGTTCCAAACTGAAGTGCGGGGAGGCGATGTCATGGCAACTGTAAAGCAATTACTGGAAGGCAAAGGGTTCGACGTTGCAAGCATCGAGCCGGACAAGTCCGTCTACGACGCCATGCAATTGATGGCCGCCAGGAACATTGGTGCATTGCTGGTGCTGCAGGATGGAAAGCTGGCCGGTATCTTTACGGAAAGAGATTATTCACGTAAGGCATACCTGTTGGATAAATCCGCGAAGGACATTCGCGTCAGTGAAATCATGACCTCGCAGGTGGCCTATGTCAACCCCGACTATACGGCTGAAGATTGTATGGCATTGGTTACCGAGATGCGGGTGCGCCATTTACCCGTACTCGAAAACAACGAAGTCGTCGGCATTGTTTCCATCGGTGATCTGGTTAAAGATGCCATTTCCGGACAGCAATTCATCATACATCAGCTCGAACGTTATATACACGGGATTCGCTGATTGAACAGCATTGGAGAGGGTTGCCGGTCTAAAGAAAATCGGCTATGGAAGTGGCTGGCCGACCCACGTTCCGCCGCCATGGGCGCCAATTAGAGTGAGAATGGCGATTGGCCTTCGAAATCCTCAAATCCATCCCTCGCCCAATCACTTTTGCGTCGATCTTCAAATCCGGCGGACTGTCGGCCTGCCGCCATCGCTGTGCCGATTATCCGCCGGCAGCAAGTGACCAGATTCCCATCAGGACAAACGAAGCCGCCGCAAACCACCGCATCCAATTCATGTTGATACGATGCGTGAGCGCCTTGCCAATCCAGACCGCAGGCGCATTGGCGAGCACCATGCCAAGCGTGGTTCCTAACACGACCAGCGCCAGCGCATCGTAGCGCGCGGCCAGCGCCACCGTCGCAAACTGTGTCTTGTCTCCCATTTCCGCCATGAAGAAAGCGATCAGCGTGGTGACAAATACACCGGCACCAAAAATATGGGGGTCTCCATCGAGCGTGTCAGGTTTCAGCGCCCACAAGCCGAAACCGACAAATGACAGTCCGACGATCCAGTTGAGAACTTGCGGTGAAATCAAGCTCGCCAGCCACGTGCCGATCGAAGCCGCCAATGCGTGATTCAGTAAAGTGGCGGCAAAAATACCCATCATGATGAGATACGGCCGCCGCAGTTTAGCGGCCAGCACAAATGAAAGAAGCTGAGTCTTGTCGCCGATTTCTGCAAGAGCGACCAGCAGCGTGGAGGTAAGAAAAGCTTCCAAGGGCGTGGCACAGTGGAAAAAGAGCGGAGAATTGTAGCGCGATTCCTTTGTCCAATACTCTTTTTGACTCGGATGACTTAAATGGAAGCCAACCCGCCTATAAGCAATTTGATCGGGTATCGTAGCGGCGGATTGCGGATTGATTCTGTCATTCCCGGGACTTTTTTCATCGCCCCTTCTCCATCCCTGCTTTAGCTAAAGGGGATGATTCCAGGGGGCTGTGATTCCAGCAATAGTCAATTTACGTCCTTTTTCTTTCAGCGGAGATGATCATAAAGCCTTCCGATCTTTCATCTGATTTTTCTTCCGATTCGTTAATCGCCGAAGCCAACCGCTGCGTTGCGTGTGGCCTATGCCTGCCGCATTGCCCCACATACCGCATCACCCTGTCGGAGGCCGATTCGCCTCGCGGGCGCATCGCGCTGATGAGCGGGGTTGCCGGCGGGCGTATTCCCATGAATGCGCGTTTTGCGCTGCATATGGACCGATGCCTTACGTGCCGCGCCTGCGAGGCGGCCTGCCCGAACCATGTGAATTTCGGACAGTTGATCGATGGGGCTCGCGCCATGATGTCGGCATCGCCACCCCCATCTCCACCCGCTCTCCTGCACAGGGAATCAGTAGTGCGAAAATCCCGGTTTCGCAGGTTGATGGAGAGCGAGTTAATCGCCAAACCGGCACGTATCGATGCGTTTCGCCCGCTCTTGCATTTTTATCAGAAAAGTGGTTTGCAAGGATTGGTGCGTCAATCCGGCGTGCTGGGGAAAACAAAGCTTGCCTTGCTGGAAGCGCAACTGCCGCGCATCGACATGCCTCGCTCTTTTGCCGCTGGAACAGGTGTGGCTAACTCATGGCAGGCAATTTATCCTCCAATTGGCAAACCCCGCGGCGAGGTCGGTCTATTTCTCGGTTGCGTGGCGCGGCTGACGGATGTCGCCACGCTTAATGCCGGAATATTGGTGCTCAATCACCTGGGCTACACGGTGCATGTGCCGCCCATGCAGACCTGCTGCGGGGCGTTGCATCAACATGGGGGCGACAGCCAGGTGGCGGAAAAGCTGGCGCATCAGAATATGAGCGCTTTCGATGGGTTGAATTTGCGTGCGATTATAAGTATGGCGTCGGGTTGTGGCGCGCAATTGGCGGAATATTCTTCACTGTCACAACCGGCAAGGCAACCGTCGGAAGAACCTGTCCCGGTGCAATCGGGAGCGACAGAGAGCCTTTCCGTGGACTGGTTGAAGAGAAACCAGGCTTCCGCCTTTTCCACCAAAGTCATGGATATCAGCGCATTCCTGGCGGTGGCTGAAGGATGGGATGACGTAAAGCTCGCGCCGTTGCCACATAAAATCGCGATGCACGAGCCATGCAGTTTGCGCAATGTGCTGCGGGGCGCAGCCCATCCTTACGCATTGCTATCGCATATTCCCGGCGCGCAGATTGTTCCACTCGCCGGGAATAACCAGTGCTGCGGTGCGGCTGGAACGTATTTTCTGGACCAGCCGGAGATGGCAAAAGCACTGCTGCATGATAAAATTGTTGCATCGGGTGCAAGCGGTGCGCGTTATCTCGCCACATCCAATGTCGGCTGCGCCATGCATATTGCCAGCGCATTGCGCGAAGCAGGGTCAGAAATCGAGGTGGTGCACCCAGTAACGTTATTGGCGCGGCAGATGGGTATATAATATTGTTTTATAGCATTTGCTAATGCTGCCGGAGAATTCTCATGCCGAATCTCGATAAACTTATCATCGGTTTCGATCACGCACTGCGCACATTGTTGACGCCCGCACAGACGTTGCGCCCTGTTCCCGGAACTGAACTGCCGGAAGTCGAATTGAATAATTCGGAAAAAAGCGAATCCACTGCGCTGATGCGGGTTAACCATGTCGGCGAGATTTGTGCGCAAGCGCTATATCAGGGCCAGGCACTTACCGCACATGACACAGAGGTGCAGCATACCCTGACGCAAGCTGCACGTGAGGAAACCGAACATCTTGCCTGGACTGAGCGGCGCATTGCAGAACTGAGCGGGCGCAAGAGCCTGTTGAACCCTCTCTGGTATGGCGGGTCATTTGCCATTGGCGCACTGGCCGGCATGCTCGGCGATAAATGGAACCTGGGGTTTCTTGCAGAAACCGAACGTCAGGTGGAAGTCCATCTGGCTGGACATTTGAAGCGTTTGCCGCATCAAGACCGGAAGAGCCGTGCCATCGTTGCACAGATGCAGGTGGATGAAGCCGGCCATGCGACGGCAGCCATGTCTCACGGCGGTGCGGAATTGCCGATACCCGTGAAACTGGCGATGAAACTGGGATCAAAAGTCATGACCAAAACTGCGTATTGGGTTTGACCGCGGGACGTGACAATCACGTTCGACGAAAAGCTTCATCCTTCCAGGATTTCAAAGTCGTGTGTCAATTCCGCCGTTTTCCCCAGCATGATCGAGGCAGAGCAGTATTTCTCCGCGGAGAGACTGATCGCCCGTTCCACCTGCCCCGGCTTCAGGTTATTTCCGGTCAGGATGAAATGGAAATGAATGCGAGTGAATACTTTGGGTTCTTCCAGTGCTCGTTCCGCTTCAATTTCCACGACGCAGTCGCTGATGTCCTGACGGCTTTTTTTAAGAATCGACACCACGTCGAAAGCAGCACAACCTCCCGTCCCCATTAATACCATTTCCATCGGACGCGGCCCCAGATTTACGCCGCCCGCTTCCGGTGGCCCATCCATCAGCACCCTATGACCGCTGCCGGATTCGCCCAGGAAACTCATTCCATTCTTCCATTCGATGCGTGTTTTCATTGATTCCTTTCTAGGGATATTCCCAGGCGTTATTTTAACTGCTCGGGCAGATGAAGCGATCCAGCATAAAGCGGCGAGCACGGTGAAGCCGCGGGTCAGCTGGACAGGGTTTTAATGCCGATCGGACGCTGGAGTCAGCCGATACCATAACATGCCAATGACTTCATGCAGAAACAGTCTGCTTTTTTGCAGGGCTTCAGTCGTGGGAATGAATGCGAACAAGTTCGTCTTATACCTCGTAGTGAACGCGGTAGCAGCAGGCGTAACCTTGAAGCCGGCCTGTTCGAACTCCCGTGACGCCCTTGGCATATGCCAGGCGTGAGTCACTAGCGCGATATGCGTAATTTTGTCTTTTTTCAGTATCGCGAAGCTATTGTAGGCATTTTCACGGGTATTGCCGGAAGTTCCTTCGATCCACTTAACCGGAACCTGAAACTCTCTCTCCAATACTTCCTTCATT
>JBOIFK010000086.1:0-7309 GCA_050741585.1 Nitrosospira sp. | reverse complement strand
GAGCATGACTTCCGCTTCCGGAATTTGATGAGAACAAACTACGATACCCAGCTTGAACCCAAGCACTGCCCACAATAAGGCGGTAATGTCCATGGCATCAAGCAGATAACCGACAGCGATTACTGCGAAAATAAACCCGACCGAGCCCCACGCCCGGATACGCCCATATCTTGCGGTACTTTCGCCGAGATAAGAAAGCGTAGTCGCCTCGATCAACGGCAACGATGCACTCCAGAAAAAACTCATCAGCGCCATCGTTGCCGCCATCCAGACGAACGACTCGCCAAAAAAAACCCCGCAATAGCTGATCAAACCTGTAATCGCAGCCAGCTGCACGATCAGCAACCGTTTGCCAGTGTGATCGGCAAGCCAGCCCCACGCAGTTGGCGCAAAAACACGCGTGACATGGAGCAGCGACATCAGCACCCCAATCTGGAAGGCGCCGAAGGAAAGGGATTTGAGGTACAGGCTCCAGTAAGGAGCAAATGCGCCAATGAAAGCGAAATGAAAAAAATAAAATCCGGAAAGAGACCAGTATGGAATGGGGTGCATCCTGCCGATTTTAACAGGCCGCAAAAAACAAATAGACAAAGCTAAGCATCTTGAACTGCAGGAACAGAAGCCTATCAATAACGCGCTGAACGACCAACACAGGAGAGCACACAGATCATGCCGAATCCATGGGGAACACGGCAGTATCTCGCTGGATAAAAACGGATTAAACAGGTGGAGAGCTGGATGTGCTTCGCCTACCCACGTCGGTGGAGGTTGATTCCCAATGACCATGCAAAAGAGGCAAGATCATCTTGCCTCTTTTGTTTACCACTGGAAACTTTCCCACGCGCCGCAGCTTTGCTTACGAACGAAAGAGATTCCAGTCTCGTCTTTACGCTGTCAGTATCTCTTGTCTTTTGCGTGATCGCTGCCGACTGGCGCCACCGGGATTATCCTTTCATCGTTTCTGTGAGTTGGCGTCACATAGTCCTTGGAGGACTTGGTGTCCATATAGGATGTTGTCCCATAATAAGAGTGAATTGTATTTTGCCAGGTTGGATCCGCCATATCCGGCCAATCGTCTTTATCAAACCCCGGTGCGGATTCGAGACGTTCCTTATCGACCTTGAGCAAAAAGCGCTTGTTCACGGTGTCCAGCGTCAGTGCGCTCCATGGCACCGCGAAAAGCTTGTTGGCCATACCGAGAAATCCTCCAAAAGACAATACCGCGTAAGCAATCCTGCCATTGTTGATATCCAGCATGATTTCCTTGATATCGCCCAGATCTTCATCCTTGTGATTGTATACATCGTCGCCAATGAGCGTGTCAGCTCCCATCAATCGGGGCCCGGGTCCCTTCTCGTCGTAGTTCTTGTACATGCCATAGGTATCGCGATCTTCGTAACTCATGTTTGTCTCCTGTAAAAATAGTATTTGAGAAAATCCTCGTTACTACCATGCACCCGTTACGAATTCAGTCGGGCAATAGCACTCAGACAAGTAAAGAATGCGTGAAGTACCAAAGCCGGTCAGTGCGGTAACGTACAAAAACAATTTTCCGGAGTATTCTCGATAAACCCGCGGCGCAGAACAACCTTCCCCTGCGTGAAGATATTAACGGCTGATTGATTTTTACTGCCGGCGGACATAACGGACGATAACTCACCCAGCCGCAGCTGGATGGCCTTATGTCTGCCAGCGCACAGAATAAGCGTTGATGTTTATGGAAAACTTATAGTAGGATCAACCATCGGGAATAGCAGGAATCCAGTTCCCGAATTCCGGGCAGCATAAAGAAACTTGACAAATCCGAGATTCGTCTGCTTCTGTCTGTACGGATCAATCCATGGCGGGCAGCCTATAAGGGCTTATAAAACATGGTGTCATGCCTTTTCAGCATAGATCCCCACTTGACTTTAGATTAAAGCCTTCAGGAGGCATTAACCGTGACCAAAACATCCAACATGCATACCGAACCCATGTCGCTTTCGAGTCATCAACTTGAGCGATATGGTGAATGGCGTGGGTACGAGGAAGCCGTTTTTGAGACTGGACATGATATCCGCGGCTGTAATCAAATTATGTTGCGCGACGTTTCCTGCGCCATGCTCCCATACGTTCGTAAATCTTGTCGTCATTATTTCCCGCCACAGACGCGCCGGCAGTTTTCCGTCTTAAGAATGGCTCATGACGGGGCTAACTCATGACCATGTCCGAACAGTTGAGCGAGGTATCGGTGATCGCCAGGGACGTACTTGAAGGTCTTTCCCGCACGCCTAAAACATTGCCGCCGAAGCTGCTTTACGATGCGCAAGGCTCAGCCTTATTCGAGCAGATCACGTGTTTGCCTGAATATTATCCGACACGGACAGAAGCAGCCATACTGATGACTCACGCAGACGAAATATGCTCCCGGCTCGGCCGTAATGTTTCGGTGGGTGAACTCGGCGCCGGAACTGCGACCAAGACGCGTATCCTGCTGCGTTCATTGCTGCGACGGCAGTCCAACGTAAATTACTTCCCCCTTGATGTCTCCGACGCGGCTCTGCAACTGGCCAAGGACGAGGTGGAGAGAGAGTTGGAAGCGGTTAGTGTGCATCCCCATGTTGGAGATTTTGAGGATTTGACGTTTCTGGGCCGGCAAGCCCCGCCCCGTCTGGTTCTGTACATTGGCTCGAGCATCGGCAACCTGGAGCAGGGCGAGGCCATTTCCCTGCTTCAGAACATAGCGCGGCACCTGTCAAGCGGAGATCAGTTGCTGCTCGGGGTGGATCTTGTGAAGAATAGCAATGTCATGCGCGCGGCTTATAACGACAGTGCTGGAATAACCGCTTCGTTCAACAAGAATCTCCTCGTCCGGATTAACCGCGAACTTGGCGGTCACTTTGAACCAGATGCTTTTTGCCACATATCATTCTGGAATGAGGCGGCATCGCGGATTGAATTGCATCTGGAAAGCACTTGCCCTCAATCAGTAAGGGTCGACGCCCTGGATACCACATTACGATTTTATCAAGGTGAACGCATTCATACTGAAAACAGCTACAAGTACACGGTTGAGTGTCTGGAGGAATTGCTTCACCATGGCGGCTTCAAGGTTGCGCATGTCTGGACAGACCCCGACTGCTGGTTCGCCGTGAGCTTGGGCGTAATCGCTTGAATCTCAAACAGCCTCCCGCAGGTTATCAATGCTGCAATTCAGCCCCTGATACTGGTCTGCCTACAAGCTAAAGGTGTTCAAGATTTATGACGGCATCTGGCGTCAGGCGAACAGGAGTGAGAGAATAGGCGTTCAAAATGGCGCTTAAGTCGAAAACAGGGGAAGCTGATGTTCGAGTGGCTGACCGACCCGGAAGCGTGGATAGCGTTAGTCACGCTAACCGCGTTGGAAATCGTTCTGGGGATAGACAACATTATCTTCATCTCCATTCTTGTCGGTCGTCTTCCCGAGGCTCAGCGTAATTTTGCGAGAAGAATGGGCCTCAGCCTGGCCATGCTTACCCGCCTCGGCTTGCTGTTCTCTATTTCATGGGTCATGAATTTAACCCAGCCATGGTTCACAGTATTCAGCAACTCGATTTCGGGACGCGATGTCGTTCTGATTGGAGGTGGCCTGTTTCTGCTGGCCAAAGCAACGCATGAAATACACAACAGTATCGAAGGCGCAGACAGTGACGAGAGCAAGGTTGCTGCCGCAGCAAGCATGGGGATGGTGCTGCTGCAGATTGCGATCCTGGACATCGTTTTTTCCCTGGATTCAGTAATAACGGCCGTCGGTCTGGTCGAACATGTTTCGCTGATGGCGATTGCCATTATTTTGGCGGTATTGGTGATGTTGATGGCAGCCAGGTCTATCGGGGAATTTGTGGACAACCACCCAACCATCAAGATCCTTGCGCTTGCGTTCCTGATTCTGGTCGGCGTCACCCTGATAGTCGAGGGTTTTGATGTCCACGTGCCGAAAGGCTATATTTACTTTGCAATGGCATTTTCAGTCAGCGTGGAATTTCTCAATCTTCGAATGCGCAAGAAAAGGGAAGAGACAATCAAATTGCACAAGCGGATAAAGAAAATTGACTGATTGCCGAGATGTGGCCCGCATGCTCTTATCATCGTGATCTCCCCTTGCGGTGGCTTGGCGGTCTGAATATTTCGCTAGGATTTGCGGTCACTCCAGATCGATTATTACGTTTTTCTCGACTCACTGCTTCGGAGAAATCTAACCGCGGCACCGAGAAGATGGAAATTTGCATCAGAACCACCTATTGAATTCTCCCATAGATGCTTGATTGGCAGGACGGGCAGCCATTTTCCCAACATTTCGGGGATATTTATTTCTCAGGTGATTCCGGCCTTACAGAAAAGCGCCATGTTTTTCTGCAGGGCAACCGGCTGCCTGAGCGTTTCGCATCCTTGTCGAGCGCGAATAAATTTGCCATTGGCGAAGCAGGATTCGGTTCCGGGCTAAGCTTCTTATGCGCTTGGCAGCTGTTCGATACGCTCGCTCCCCCCAAAAACAGCCTGGATTTTCTCAGCATTGAAAGATACCCGCTTGATGAACGGGAGCTGACCGAGGCACTGGCGCTCTGGCCAGAGCTGCAGCGGTATGCCGAAGATCTCATTGCACGCTGGGCACGCCGCGTACCTGGCTGGAATCGATGGAGCTTTGCCGATGGGCGCGTACGCCTCACGCTGATCATAGACGATGTAGCCGAGGCACTACCGGAAATTAGCGGCCGTATCGATGCATGGTTTCTCGATGGTTTTTCACCGGCACGCAATCCCGGAATGTGGACACAAGCGGTGTTCGAGAATGTCGTACAAGCCTCGCGGCCCGGCGCCACGTTTGCCACCTATACGTGCGCCGGCGGCGTACGGCGCGGCTTGGAACAAGCCGGATTTCAGGTCAGCAAGTTGCCCGGCTTCGGTCGCAAGCGCGAGATGCTGCACGGTTGTCTTCCCGGTTCGCGGTTCATGCAACCCGCTCATTTTACGCCAGCAACCGCCATCGTAATCGGCGGCGGTGTGGCCGGCTGTGCCGTTGCTTCGGCATTGGTGAGGCGCGGGATCGCCGTTACCCTCATTGAACACGCGTCAACCCTGGCTGCGGCGGCGTCGGGAAATCCGCGCGGCATACTGCACCTCCGCTTGAGTGCAGGCATGAATCCACAGCAACGCTTCGTGCTCGCATCGTATGGACACGCGCTTGCCTTACTGGATGAAATGCTGCCCGCAGATGGAATCGCCCGCGCAGAATGCGGAGAATTGCAATTGGCCTTTTCCGCAAAAGAGGCAAAACGCATTGACAGGCTGGCGGCGCTCGGTTGGCCGCCGCATGTATTGCGGCGCGTCGATGCGGCTGAAGCATCCGCCTTGGCCGGTATCGAACTGGCACATGGCGGTCTATGGTTTCCCGCCGGTAGCTGGGTGGTTCCACCACGGCTGTGCGCGGAATTGGCGGCAAGCCCGGCCATCGTGCAGCGCCTCGAGCATCACGTGGAATCCGTGACGGCGATGGACGCCGGTTGGCGTGTGGAAGGAAAAGATCAGCATGAGCGGGGATGGGCCTATGAGGCTCGGGTAGTGGTGGTATGCAGTGGGTACCAGGTAAAATCATTTGCGCCATTGGCGAACTTGCCGCTGACCCCGGTGCGGGGGCAGATCACCATGGTGCCCGCTACACCGCACAGCGAAAATCTCCGGACGATCGTGTGTGCCAACGGCTACCTCGCTCCGCCCGCCGGGGGACTGCACGTGCTAGGAGCGACGCACGGCTTTAACGATGAGGCGGTTGATTTGCGCGCATCCGACCATGTCGAGAATTTGTCTCGGCTGGCGGAAATATCTCCCGCGCTCGCCAAAGCGATAAATATTGATTCGTTGGACGTTCGGCAATTGGAGGGCCGCGCATCGGTGAGAGCTTCCGTTCCTGGCGCCATGCCGCTGGTAGGTGAGTTATTGCCTGGACTATATACCAGCCTGGGTCACGGTACGCGCGGCCTGCTCACCGCCGGACTTTCCGGTGAATTGATCGCAGCGGCCGCATGTGGACAGTTGCCACCCTTGCCATCGGCTGTCGTAAACGCGCTCTCTCCTGCTACCAGGCTTGAGAGGTTTGAGAAATCCAGCCCAGGCAAACGAGAGGAAGCCAGTACGACATGCCGGACCAAGTCAGGCTGAATCCATCGATGACTATGGCCATACCCGGCTAAACGCCTATCTTGTTCACACAATTTATGCGGAAGAACCCGTGAGGCTCTCTTTCGCCACTCGCCGCCTTACAATAAAGCCCATCAGGCCCAATCCGGCCAGCAGCATTACGTAGCTTTCCGGTTCTGGAACTGCGGTGATAAGCCCCGGTTCGCCGGCGGACATCGCTTTGCCATTGAGCAACTGAATTTCAAGAGCATCCTCGTACGGAGTCAGACCCAGTTCAGCCTGTACCAAGGCATCGGCTTCCAGTGCGGGATCTGTGGTCGCAAACCCTGGTACATCGGTGACGATATCTCGACCATTGAGCGGCTGGGCTTCGCGAGTATTTCCGTCTGGAAAGAGCGCAGTGAAGGCATCAATCTGGCCGCCGGACAGATTTAACGGTTGAGCCAGCTGGATCCAATTCACGCCTTCCGTAAAGGGGGGCGTTGTTAGCGAACCCGTATAACGGAATGATTCAAGATTGCCTGGAAGAAGTGTATTCAGGTTGAATGAATCAATATTGAGCTGTTCCGTTGTAGTCTGGGGCAAATGAGAGAAAATCGGGTCTAATGCACTATTGAATGCGCCTTCCTCGATCCACCGGCTGACCACAAGAAGATGATCGTGGGGATCGCTAAATACCAGGTGCATCTCCATGTCGGATGCGTGACCATTTAACAAATGCTCTGAAGGCGCGTGAAAATGAAACTGGGCCAGATCCCACTCGTTTCCGGAAAATTTCAGGCTTCCCGCATCGAGAGGAACATTCGCTCTGATGGTTTTTTCCTCATCGGGCGAGCCGTTATTAATCACACTCAGTGGCGAGCCAGAACTAAAGTCAAATTTCAGCGCCGGTAGCTCCTGGAAAATGGCATTCTCTGAACGGATATCGACAGGACTCTGGGATTCCATAACGGCGAGCATGGCGGCAATCGAGTCTTGCCCCTTTTCCGCTTTCGCGTCAGGTAAAGCAAGCAAGAAAAAAATGGAAACGAGCGGAGCGAGCTGCAACAACCGAAAGAATGACATCTTCATAATTATAATCCTTAAAAAGGTGATGTTTGGTATCGAAGGAAAGAACTTGCGTTATCGATATAAACAATCCGACAAAGTTGAATAT
>JBOIFK010000085.1:0-4277 GCA_050741585.1 Nitrosospira sp. | reverse complement strand
GATTTGGCCTCTATCCGTGAGGAAAATCAACGGCATCGGCCCCAAAGCGACCCAGAAACTCGCGGCGCTGGGCATCACCACGATCGCCGAACTGGCGAGGGCGCAGCCCTCTTTTTTGCAAATGCATTTCGGGGGTACCTATGGCCGCTGGTTGTACGAGGCTTCTCATGGGATCGACAGACGCCCGGTAATCACGAATTCCGAGCCCAAGTCGATCAGTCGCGAAACAACTTTCGAGCGAGATCTTCACTCCCGTCATGATCGCTCCCTCTTGACAGAAATCTTTACGGCGCTATGCGCAAATGTGGCACAGGATCTCCAGCGCAAGGGCTACGTCGGACGGACTATCGGCATCAAGTTGCGGTATGAGGACTTCCGCACCGTAACCCGCGATATTACCCTCTCCCTTTCCACGGCCGATCCCGCCACTATCCGGCACGCGGCGGAAGAATGCTTGCGGCGCGTGCCGGTGAAGCGGAAGCTCCGGTTACTCGGTGTGCGGGCCAGCGCCTTGTCTCCGGATAATGGCATTTCGCAGGGTACCGGCAAGTCGCATCAAGGGGAGTTGCCGCTCACCTTGTCTATCGAACGGTAGCCACGCACGATCAGGTGTTGGCCCGATTCCGTATGCCTAAAAAATCCGGAAGTCCGAGAGAATTTACGAAGTATAAAACGTGCCCGCACCGGCGTCCGGCCCAAGGAAACCGGATTTTCTTGCGCCGTATTTTCAGCCACGCACCGGAACTCAGGGATTCCGGTTTTTTCGCAGCCAGCGAAAAAAAAATACGTAAATAAAGGCCGGGATGAATGGAAGAATCCACGGAAACATCTGCGCAAGCCATGCGGCATAAAAGTTATTCATGTAACGGGCCTTGGCCGAAGCGCAGGCTTCCGCGGCGGGCAGGCGGCAGGTAAGCTCGATTTCAAAGGATACCTGCGTATGGGCACGCCAGAGCCAGTATGCCATCGATGCCGTAAAAACAATCAGTAGCAGCGCAAATAGCGTTACATACCCATTTTGTCGCAATATTGGTCGCATTTCTTCCGCTCCGCAGGGAGGGCCTGTTTGAAGGATAGGAATTCGGCGGAACGAATGCTTGCCCTTCTTGATCCCTTACGCCATCCTTCGCCCGCGTTGAATGATGGACTCCGGGTGAAATGCTGTCAAGTAACGAAGCCCTGGAAATCGTAGTGGCTTGAATCCGAGGCCGGCCACTGGACGATGACAAGGAAATCACTGCAATAATGGATTCAGGCGTTGCGGAAACGCGTGTGCTTAACCAGCAGAATGGACAATAGCGGCAGTGCAAATCCGATGATGGTGACCACAATCAGCAGCAGGCCGAGTTCACCGTAATCGGCCGGGGTGGTGATCTGGCCGGTCGCTGGGTCGGTCACTTCACGGGTGACCACGAACCACTGGTTCAGATACTTGGTTCCAAGCTGCGAAGCGGACAAGGCCAGGTTCGTGAATGAGGCCATCACGGCAAAGAAGGTGGCCTTGAGTTTCTCCGGCGCCGAATTTGCAATCCATGCCAGCATGGGAATCATGGCAATCTGCCCGAGAGGCGACTCCAGGGCGGTATCGATCAGGGCAATAAACCGGGCGTCCACGACACCACCAGTGACGGCAGCGGTCCATTCATGCAAACCGAAATACATGCCGACGATTGGCAATGAGAGCACGGTTCCTGCAATGGTGAGGGCGCCGATAATATAGGCGATCGAGCGCTCGGCCATGAAGCGGCGGAAAATGAACATGCCGGCAAGTGTCAGGACCGCCCCGACCAGCGACAATGTCGCGAGAAACTGTTGATCGAAACCGAGATCATCGATCATCCACCACGTCGAGCCGGCGCCTGGCCCCGGGATGGCACGGAACACAAATATCAGGATCGCCGTGCCGACCAGCACATTGCGCGCCTGGGGTTCAAGTTCACCGGTCAATCTCCACATCAGAAATAATACGATCGCCATGGAAACACAGAAGACAATTTCTTCCGCGCCAGGGACACGGCTAAGGCCGACGCTCAGAGATACCAGCGTAAAGGCAAGCCCGCCCCCGAGAATCCACCAGTTGACCGGAGGGGGCTCGATATAGGCGCCAAGCAGCGCTTCACATTCCTGGCGGCTATGCCCCAGTGCGGCAAGCCGCGCCATATCGCGCCGCCGCAGCCCGGTCGCGAACAAAACACCGAAAACCGAAGCCAGGGGGATAATCAGGGCGAGTTGATAGACGAACAGGTAAGTGGCCGCCTTTTCTTCCTCGGGCAATTCACCGACGCCGTGCAACAGGAAAACGTTTGCCACGGAGACCAGAATTCCGCCGCTGATAATGGCAACGCGCCCGAGTGTCTGCATGGTGACGTGCATGGATTTGCGATCATCGAGCGGCAGGGGCTCCCCATCGGCGTCCACGCGCGGCACGGCTTCGACCGTCATGGCATCCGCAACGACATCCTGAAGCACATAGCCGATTGGCGCGAGTAACGCAGCTGTCACATACCAGGCTTCCACGGTGGCGACGGCACGCATTGCGTCGGTATGTCCGAGCAGACCGATCATGATCAGCAGGCTCAGCGTGATGAGGCTTGCGCCCAGATAAACGAGCAGACCCTTCCAGCGCCACACCAGGTCCACCAGATGGCCGATTGGCATTTTCAACGCCCACGGCAGCATCATCCAGAATCCGAGCGCCGCCAGAAACTCGGCGGAAAGCCCCAGCCGCTCCTTGACGTAAAATGTGCCAACAATTCCCGTCAACCCCGAAATGCCAGCGGCGGCGTAGACCATGAGCGGCGGCAGATAAGACAAACGCATTTCCCGCCCCAGCGCGAGAATGTTGTCATCGAGCCAGCGGCCCACGGCCGAAAAAAAACCTGTCGCCGGAGGTACGTTTGTCATAATGATAATATTTTCATGTCATTCATCCGTTTGGGTATATTGGAACGCGTTGCGGATATTGTCATACCGACAGCTTGCCTTACCCTGCTGAAAACTTCAGGGATTCGTCAGCTAATCCAACCGGGTCGCGGCAATTTGCCTTCTGAGGCGATGCCAGTACGCTGTTGCCGCGTATCCACTGGCACCGGTAAACACCGTCAGGGCCATCACGCGGTACACAACGCCGCGGGGCGCTTTGACATTGACGGCCGGATCGAGCAAGTCGGGGGCGGTCGCGACGCGCTTGAGCGTCTCGCCAGCCAGTAAAATGGGCCACATGCATGCCAATCGCTGGCGAATCTCGGAGTGGGGTATCGCCATGGCATAAATCCAGCCCTGATCGAGGTGCTCCATGGCGAGCCCGATGAGCCGGTCGAGGATTGGCCTGAATTTCGGCAGGTTGACTTCATTCAGCAAATCGGCCGGTTTCAATCCGGCTTCCCCCAGGAGCGATTCCGGTATATAGCAGCGGCCATGATGCAGGTCCCGGGCGATATCTTTGACGATGTTCGTAAGTTGCAGCCCCTTTCCGAATCTCACGCCGATAGCGGACATCTCCGCGACATTCCATCGGGCCATTGCCGGACGATGCGCGCAGACCATCCGGGTCCAGAATTCTCCGACACAACCGGCGACATAGTAAGTGTACCGATCCAATTCGTCCAGCGTGGACAATGCGGCAAGTTGCCCGCTTGACTCTCCGGGGAAGCGGATCAGATCCATCACCATCCCGTCGGGCAGTACTTCCATGAGCCACTGGATTCGCTCACGGTCATCGGCAGAGTATGTCTCATACAGCTTCATACAGTCTTCCAGCCGCTGGAGAAGAATGCTTTCCGCAGAATCTTTCTGGTGAGGAACGAGCGCGGTTTGAATCTCCTGGATGGCGTTCCAATCAATTTCAGCGGCGCGGAATTGCGCACGAAACTGATTAAGGTATTTCAAGCGTTGTTCACGGTCGATGAGGTCTGTATCGGCGATGGTATCGGCTGCGCGCGCAAAAAGATACGACAGCCCCATCTGGTCGCGGACGTCTACCGGCAGCACGTTAAGCGTGAGATAAAACGAACGGGAGACCTGCTTGAGGATGCCGTGAAGAAGTTCGTGTGTGGCGGGATCAGTGTTCAAGGATAGAATTCAAAAGCCACTCAACCAACCAGGGACAAGCCGGGACTTATTCAGCGGTTTACCAGGATGATACCATTCCTCCGCTATAGATGCTGGTCCGGCACGATACCGGCAAATGCCGCAGCCCATAAGGAGGAAAACATTTTCGACATGGTAGCTTTGTAGATCAAGTTATTTTATGGGACGGCATTCACGCCCAATTAACT
>JBOIFK010000084.1:0-21565 GCA_050741585.1 Nitrosospira sp. | reverse complement strand
CTTGAAGAATCGATGCGAAAAAGTGACTGGGCGAGGACAGATTTTGACGATCTTGAAGACCAATAGTTGTTCTATTGGTCGAAAAAGCGGTGAAATATGCACCGTCCAGACGCTTTTGCAGCCGATTCCTTTAAGTCCGACAGGCTGCTAGACTACCCAGAAAGGGCAAATATCTGCCATTTTCGAGCAGAGAAATAAAAAAATACAGGATACTATGTACGCGAAATGCATTAAGTGCGGGAGTGAGAAGACGCACAGGTCTCGTGTGGTACGCGGCGAGCGGGGCATAAGCAAGCTGTTCCTCAGACCCATACGCTGCCACGAATGCAAGGAACGATTTTGGGTGAGAAATCCCAATGCCTATTTGGCGGCAGCGGCAATTCTAACCGGGATTGCATTGTTTCTTGGCCTGATTTGGCTGATTATAATGAGCAATATGTCTGACGATTATATTCCGCTCGCGCCGGAGACGGAGTCGGATCAACCCATCCACGATGCCATCAAGCAGAACCGTGATCCCACATCATCCCTGAATGCAGCGAATACGCTTGACGCCCCGCTCTCTAACAATGCAAAGCCACCAACCGTCCCGCCGACGGAGAAGCGCCCGGACGATCATCATTTTGCCGTACGGTTGTATCAGGAGAATGCCGAAAAGGGTAATAGCGATGCGCAGTACAAGCTTGGTCTATTGTACCTGACCGGAAATGGCGCCCTGCAAGACTTCACTGAAGCCGCAAAATGGCTCAAATTAGCGGCCGAGCAGGGCCATGCATCTGCACAGTATGAGTTGGGTCTCATCTATCGAACCGGCTATGGCCTTGCTACTGACCAGGTACAGAGTTATATGTGGCTGAATCTTGCCGCCGCTGCCGGTATCCAGCAGGCAGTAATGGCAAGGGACGAAGTCATGAGATCTCTCAGCAGCAAACAACTTGCGCAAGCGCAAAAGAATTCCCGCGAGTGGCTTGCCTCACGACCCAAACCGCGTACGCCTGGGGAGGCAGCGAAGGCAGTTGACATACAACCCGATACCGCTGGCGGGACTGAATCGAGCGCAGCGCCGTAACAGGCGGAGTATAGACGTCCTGCCGGCATGTCCGCTATCGCGCAATGACAAGCAATCTGGCCAGGATATGGCAGTTTCTCTGTGGCTATTGGGGAATGGCGCGTCAGCGGCTGGTTTAATTCACGGTGAATTTGCCTTCTCCGGCTTCAACTGCCCAAAAACGATATGAGCTTCTGGACCATCTCCGGAAAGGACCGCTATGAGCAAGCTATTTGATGTCATTATCATCGGAGCAGGCAGTGCAGGCCTAGCTGCATTGCGGGAAGTAAAGAAGCGCACGCACAATTTTGTCCTCATCAACGATGGGCCATGGGGGACGATCTGCGCCAGGGTGGGTTGCATGCCCTCAAAGTTGCTGATCGAGGCAGCCAATGCTTTCCATCGTCGCGGCACTTTCGAGGAATTCGGTATTCGTGGCACCGGCAATCTCGCGCTCGATATCGCCGCCGCGCTACGGCGCGTCCGTCGGCTGCGCGATGATTTTGTCGCCAGCACACTCAAGACGACAGACGCTCTGGGCGAGCGCGCCGTCTCCGGCCGTGCGCGCCTGCTTGGCGTAGGCAGGCTGGAAGTCAACGGACGGGAATTTCGCGCACGCAACATTATTATTGCCACGGGATCACGCCCGATCGTGCCGGCATCCTGGTGTATTCCAGAGGAACAATTACTGACGACGGACACGTTGTTCGAGCAGGAAACCCTGCCTCCCCGGATGGCAGTGGTGGGACTAGGCCCCATCGGCGTTGAGATGGCCCAGGCCATCTCCCGGCTTGGTGTGGATGTGACGGCATTTGGCTGCGGCACGACCATCGCCGGGTTGAGCGATCCGCAAATCAATGCCGTTGCCCTGGACCTTCTGGGACGTGAATTCCCTCTATATATTGGGAAAGAAGCCGATCTGGATGCCGTAAGTGGAGGCGTGAGAGTAAGGGCCGGGGATATGGAGATTGTGGTTGACCGCGTGCTTGTCGCCCTGGGCCGGCGCCCCAACATTGACAACCTCGGACTTGAAACACTGGGCATAAAACTCGATGACCAGGGTCTGCCGTCAGTCAATCCGCATACTATGCAAGTGGCCGATCTGCCACTTTTCATGGCTGGCGACGCCAACGATCAAGTTCCTTTGTTACATGAGGCCGCCGATGGAGGGCACATCGCTGGAATCAATGCGACCCGCCCTGCCCCGGTCCATTTTTCACGTCGAACCCCGCTTGCGATAACCTTTGCCGATCCCGGCATCGCAATCGCAGGCAATCGCTTCCGGGCGCTCGACGGTAAAAAAATACTGACGGGAGAAGTGCGTTTCGAGCATCAGGGCCGCGCCCGTGCCGGCCAGCGTAACAAGGGTATCCTGCACCTCTATGGCGAGCCGGAAAGCGGGCTGCTGCTCGGCGCCGAAATGTGCGCGCCCGCCGGCGAGCATATGGCACATCTGTTGGCGCTGGCCATCGATCGTTCGCTCACGGTGCAGGACATGCTGCGCATGCCTTTTTATCATCCTGTTCTGGAGGAAGGTTTGCGCACTGCCCTGCGCGGCTTGGCAGCGCAGCTTCCCGCCTGCGGCGAATCAGATCTTGCTGCCTGTGACGCATTCGATGCCGAAGCGCTGGATTAATTCGGCTTGATTAAGCCTGACCGGCCCCGTGAAAAGTCGCTTAACAACGGGCTCGGCAGCGTGCGTCAATTACAAGAACAAGAAAAAATTGGTTGATTGCTCGCGCGCGTGGTTACGATGGGGCGTGGAAACGGTGGGCACAACAATGCCGATGCAATCATCACACCATGAAATTGAATTCCGTGGATGAGTCAGAGTCCAAGAAGATTGTCACCAGCGCGAGCACGGTACGCGAAACAAACAAGCAACGTAGGGAGGTCACTTTTTATGGATGAGTTCGCATTTGCCAGAGTGCTCCACGTGCTGGGCGTGGTGTTATGGATCGGAGGCGTGGCAATGGTCACCACCGTACTCATTCCCGCGATGGCACAAATGGGATCGGCATCCGAACGAACGGCGTTTTTCAGCCGTGTCGAAAGCCGCTTCGCGCCCCAAGCGCGCTTCACCACGCTGCTTGTCGGCTTGAGCGGCTTCTATATGGTGCATGTGCTTAATGCATGGAGCCGTTTCTTGGAACTGCGTTTCTGGTGGATGCACGCCATGGTTCTGGTATGGCTACTCTTTACCTTGATGCTGTTTGTGGTGGAACCATTAGTGCTGCGGCGGCGGATCAAGAATACGTCGGAACGTGACGCGGGAAAGACCTTCGCGCGGATGCGCCGCATGCATTGGGTGATGCTGAGCTTAAGTCTAATCGCGGTCGCCGGCGCGGTGGCAGGCAGCCATGGCTGGATGCTGCCTGGAGAATAAGCATGGGCTATGCAACCCTCAAGATGATTCATGTCACCAGCGTTGCAATCAGTTACCTGCTGTTTTCCTTGCGGGGCGTATGGATGATGCAAGGATCCGTTGCGCTGCAGCAGCGCTGGGTCAAGATTACACCCCACGTGGTGGATACCGTGCTGCTGACAAGTGCGATTGCGCTGGCTATCATGATTCACCAGGATCCCATAAATAATTCATGGCTCAGCGCCAAGGTCGCCGGACTATTGCTTTATATCGGGCTCGGCATGATGGCATTGAAATATGGAAAAACCCGTAAAGCACGAATTTCTGCATGGATTGCGGCACAGGCTGTTTTCCTTTATATCATACTGGTCGCCGTAACCAAAAACCCCCTGCTGCTTTCCTTTACGTAGCGACAGACCGCTCCGGTCTGCGTCCTCACATTCCTCAGAGATATCAACTGTGACGGGCAGCATTCTCCATCGTGCCCGGCGCATTATTCGCTGTAAACGTCGGTCGATCTTCACTGGTAATGAACTGATATCCATCCCGGCGGCGCGAAATCCTGCCCTGAAAGGAACTTTTTATTACCCGGAATCATATGTAACGCTATTCTTTCAGCGCATGCCTTTATAATTGCACACTTACACTAGGGCAGCACGACGGAAAAGCAGGGCTTGCTCTCTCCAGGGCGCTTTCGACTTATACTTTGGCTTCTTATCATTGCAGATATTCATTTTGACCCTCTTCTTTAAAATTTACGCCACATGCTAGCCCGGTGGTGGATTTATCCAATTGCCGCTTTTTTTGCGTTGGGTCTGCTTGGCGTTCTGTTGATCGGTTTCGCGGCACTCGTTACCACGCCAACGCTGCCCTCGCTTGAAGCGTTGACGGATTACCGCCCGAAAATTCCTTTACGGGTCTATAGCACCGAAGGTTCCCTGATCGGGGAGTTTGGCGAAGAACGCCGCCAGGTGGTCAGAATCAGTGCGGCGCCACAACGCCTCAAGCAGGCGATCCTGGCTGCCGAGGATGACCGGTTCTACCAGCATGGCGGAGTGGACTACACCGGAATACTGCGCGCGGCATACTCCAATTTCACTTCCGGTGGCGTACGCCAGGGTGCCAGCACCATTACGATGCAGGTTGCGCGGAATTTTTTCCTGACCAAGGAAAAAACGCTGACCCGGAAATTCAGTGAGGCATTGCTTGCATTCAAAATCGAACACAGTTTAAGCAAAGACGAGATCCTCGAACTTTACTTTAACCAGATTTATCTCGGACAGCGCGCCTACGGTTTTGCTACCGCGGCACTGGTCTACTTTGGCAAGCCCCTGAATGATATTAATCTCGCTGAAGCGGCGATGCTCGCGGGCCTTCCCAAGGCACCCTCGCGCTTTAATCCGGTGGTCAACATCAAGCGCGCCAAGGCGCGCCAGCTCTATGTCCTGCGGCGCATGCACGACCTGGGCTATATCTCCACGCAGGAGTTCAAAGAAGCGGAAAAACAACCCGTGCATATCAAGCGCGAATCACAGGAATTCGCCGTACGCGCTGATTATGTGGCGGAAATGGCGCGTCAGGCCATGTACGAACGCTACCAGGAAGATACCTATACCAAGGGTTACAGGGTCTATACCACCGTTAAGCGGTCGGATCAGGAAGCGGCCTATAAAGCGGTTCGCGAAGGGGTGATGGATTATGACAGGCGCCACGGCTATCGCGGCCCCGAGGCCGTTATCGATTTGGCGAACAATAACATGGACCGCGAGGAGCTGCTCGAAGATGCGCTGCAAGAAGTCGCCGACAGCGATAATATCTATGCTGCGGTGGCGCTGGTTGCCAATCCAAAACTCGTCAAGGCGTACCGCAAGGGCGGAGAAATCGTCGAAATTTCGGGTGATGGCCTCAAGTTTGCGCAGAAATTCCTTGTCAGCAAAGCGGGTTCCAGCCAACAGCATATTCGTCCAGGATCGTTAATCCGGATACGGAAGAACGAAAAGGGCACGTGGCAAATTGTGCAGCTTCCTCAAGTCGAAGCCGCGCTCGTTTCAATCAATGCGCGAGACGGGTCGATTCTTGCAATGGTGGGTGGCTTCGACTTCAATCGCAGCCAGTTCAATCACGTTACGCAGGCATGGCGTCAGCCTGGTTCCAGTTTCAAGCCCTTTGTTTATTCCGCCTCTCTGGAAAAGGGTTTCACGCCGGCAACGGTTATCAACGATGCGCCGCTCTCCTTTACCGCGGAAGAAACGGGAAGTGATCTATGGGAGCCGAGGAATTTTGATGGCAACTACGAAGGCCCGCTACGCATGCGCGAAGCCCTCGCCAAATCCAAGAACCTGGTGTCAATTCGTATCCTTCAGGCAATTGGCATCCAATATGCGCAGGATTATGTCGCCCGCTTCGGTTTCGATCCAAAACAGCACCCGCCCTACTTGCCGATGGCGCTGGGCGCCGGGTCGGTCACACCAATACAGATGGCGGTAGGTTATGCGGCATTCGCCAATGGAGGCCTTCGTGTGTTCCCCTATTTCATTCAACGCATAGAAGATGTGAAAGGCAATATATTGGAGCAATCGCGGCCAGAACTGGCAATGGAAAATGCGAAGCAGATCATAGATCCGCGCAATGCCTTTCTGATGACCAGCATGATGCAGGACGTAGTGCAGCGAGGAACTGCGACCAGGGCAAAGCAATTGGGCCGCACGGATCTGGCCGGGAAAACCGGCACCACCAGCAATTACGTTGACGCATGGTTTTGCGGTTATCAGTCCGATCTGGTTGCCATCGCCTGGATTGGCTTTGACAACCCCAGATCGTTAGGCAGTAACGAAACCGGCGGCCATGCTGCCCTGCCGATGTGGATGAGCTACATGGGCAAAGCATTGAAAGGTGTGCCAAAGGCGGCTTATGCACCCCCGCCGGGCATTACGACAGCCAGGATCAATCCCGCAACCGGCTTGCGGGAGGCCGAAGGCGCGGTGACAGAATATTTTCTACAGGAGCAGTTACCGCCTGAAGCCGAAGCGGACGATAAGATGGATGACGCTCCCAAGCCGATGGATAAGATAGATGACCCCCCCAAGCCAGTGGACATAATAGACGAGTTATTCTCACGATAACCATGGATCGAATCTGCTGGCGCCCGCTCATTCTTCAGCCCGGCACGGTGTTCTTTTTGGCGGATCCGCCGCTGACGGATCAGTTCGAGCGTGGCAGCGTCCGCAATCAGTTATTTTCCCGGCTCAGCCATTCCGCCACATCCAGTGCATAATAAGTTAATATGCCGTCCGCGCCCGCTCGCTTGAACGCCAACAGGGATTCAAGAACGCAGGCTTTTTCATCCAGCCAGCCGTTTTGCGCTGCGGCCTTGAGCATGGCATATTCTCCACTAACCTGGTAGACAAAGGTGGGAGCACCAAACTGGTCCTTTACTCGCCGAACAATGTCGAGATAAGGCATGCCGGGTTTTACCATCACCATGTCAGCACCTTCTTCCAGATCCAATCCCACTTCCCATAACGCTTCGTCGGAATTAGCCGGGTCCATCTGATAAGTGTATTTGTTTCCGGTACCCAGATTGGCGGCGGAACCTACCGCATCACGAAAGGGACCATAGAAACTGGAAGCATATTTCGCCGAGTAAGCGAGAATACGTGTATGGATATATCCTTGGCGCTCCAGCGCGGCGCGAATTGCGGCAATGCGCCCGTCCATCATGTCCGACGGCGCCACGATATCGGCGCCGGCTTGGGCATGCATCAGCGCCTGCTCCGCCAATACCGCCACGGTTTCCTCATTCATTACGTAACCGTTGGCATCGATCAACCCATCCTGGCCATGGCTGGTGTAAGGGTCGAGCGCAACGTCGGTGATAACGCCAAGTTCGGGGAAGCGTTTCTTCAGCTCACTGACTATACGGGGTACGAGCCCCTCAGGATTGAGTGCCTCGGCGGCGGTGAGATTTTTCAGATCTGCCCCGATAACGGGAAAAATAGCGATCGCAGGTATCCCGAGCTTCAAGCATTTCTCCGCTCGATACATCAGCAAATCCAGGCTCTGCCGCGCCACTCCCGGCATGGAAGAAACCGCCTCTTCGCGTTCTTTGCCATCCAGCACGAATACCGGGCAAATCAGGTCGTCTGGACGCAAGTGATTCTCCCGCACAAGACGGCGGGAGAATTCGTCGCGGCGCATGCGCCGCATCCTTTTCTGTGGAAACTGGCTAAAAACTGACATGATCGGCCTAAAAAAAGAATAAATCTGATAAAAAATAAAAAAATTGGGAACTTGTCCCCGAAATTTCTATCTTATTTGCAGACGGTGTTTGATTGTCTCCCGCTTTTCCTCCCTGAGCGGGTACCTTAATCCCCTATTAAGGTAGTTTGCCCCCGGTTTTATTCCCCTTTAACCGGGGGTTTTTTATTTTTGGCTTATTCTGGCCTTGCACGGAATTCAATCCCCGCGGATATTCGTATCCGATCCAAACCACGTGCCCAGCAAGGCCGCCGCTTCATCCACCCCTTCCCTGGTCATACTGGAAAATAATTGTACGCTGCATTGCGGGTAAGCCTCGCGTAAAAAAAGCAGCACATCCCGGAGAACTTTCCCGGCTTCCCGCCGGCTGAGCTTGTCCGACTTGGTAAGCAGTATATGGACCGGTTTTCCGGTTGAAGCGAACCAGGTCAGCATCCGCCGGTCCAGCGGTGTTAACGGATGCCGCACGTCCATGATAAGGACCATGCCGTGAAGCGATTCCCGGGTCTGGAGGTAGGTGCTGAGCAAATGCTCCCAGTGCTGGCGAATTTCAGCCGGTACTTTAGCATAACCATAGCCGGGAAGATCGACCAGAAAGCGGCCGCCTCCCAGTTGAAAAAAATTTATGTGCTGAGTACGTCCAGGCGTTTTGCTGACGAAAGCAAGACGGCCACGATTGGCGAGTGAATTGATAGCGCTGGACTTGCCCGCATTGGAGCGTCCGGCAAAAGCAATCTCTACTCCGCCGGGCAACGGCAGGTTCCGCAACTCGTTGACAGTCGTGTAAAACGTTGCGTGCTGAAAAACAGACATGTATTTTTTATTGAGTACGGAAAAGCGACAAAAGAATGAGCTCTGGACTATATCACCGGAATTCTGCCTTTATAGCGGTATTTCAGCCGTCTCCCGGGCAATCAATACCAGCCCCTCCAGCACCAGGTTATCCACCACCGTGGCATTTACGCTAAGCCGGGGCTGTAACTCCTGCGCCGCACCGCCACTGAGGATGCAGTCCGGCGCATGGCCCAGCGTGGTGCCGAGTAACGTCGCCATGCGCTCCACTGCACCGGCCAGTGCGTGCATCGTGCCGCTGTATATGGCATCGGCGGTGCTGTCAGGATAATCACAGAATTTTCCGCCACCGGATTTCAGCGATGCTGTATTTTCCATCAGGGTCTTTTGCATCATATCGATACCGGCGGTAATGATACCGCCGAGAAATTCCCCCGTGTCAGAAAGCGCATCAACGGTCATGGCGGTGCCGGCATCCACAACCAGGCAACCCTGCCGTTGCAATTCCCAGGCGGCGATCAACGCTGCCCAGCGGTCGCTGCCGAGTTGCTCGGGATCCGCGTAGTAATTGCGCACACCACACTGATACGCAGCGGCAGTGACCCATTGCGGTTCCGCTTTCCAGCGGGAAAGGAGCTCGGACAGATCCGTCTCCACCGGCGTGCCGGCAACGTTGGATGCCACGATACGCACCGGTTCCGCCAGATCTTGCCATTCCTGCTCCAGCAGGCTCTTTCTCTCCCCGGCTTGCTGAGTCACCGCTCCTTTCTTCAACCAGTTGTGCCCATCGTGCAACCCCCACTTGATGTGAGTATGACCAGAATCAACCGCCAGCAAAAAGGTTTTCATATCATCCAGCGTCCGGTAGTAGCGAATTCATCAGAAGGGTCAAAATCAAATCACGTAAAAAATCTTGTGTAGTCATGGCACAAGGCCGGGCAACCCCTGCGGGATTCAGCATCAAATCGCCCTGCACAACGTGATCTCACCACTGCTGTAGCCACGCATTCCTGCCGGAGTCCGTAACAGCAACGATCCGTCATCCGTCACGCCATGCACTACACCCTCCTGACTCGAACCATCGGGCAGATGAAGCGTGACAGGCTTATTTTCGCAAACATGATACTCATCCCATTCCTTCTTGAACGGTGCAAAGCCTCGCTGCTCGAACCCCCTTAACGCTATTATGAGATCAATCAGTAGTGCGGCCAGCAATTTATTGCGATCAGGCATGTCACCCGTGATGGAAAACACATCGGTCGCGCCCTGGTCTATACGCGCCTTTACATTATCCGGCAGCTTCAAGTTCATGCCGACGCCAATCACGGCGACAGTGGGGCCATACATATCGCCCTGTAATTCAATCAGTATGCCCGCCAGTTTGCAAAAGTTAAACATCACATCATTCGGCCACTTAAGCACTGCGCCTTCAATGCCGGTAGATTTTAGCGCACGTATGATTGCGACTCCTATTGCCAGGCTTAAGCCTGACAGGAAGCTTGCCCCCTGCTGGAACCGCCATAACAGGGAAAAGGAAAGCCCGTCGCCCAGGCCGGAATGCCATTGCCGCCCGCGCCGCCCGCGTCCGCCTGTCTGCAATTCCGCCGCCAATATATGAATGGCGGTACGATGGGAGTTCAATTCCGTAGAAGCTTTTTGCAGCAATAGGCTGCTGGTTGATTCAACGGTATCCAGCAACTCGAGATTAAAATTATTCGCTTCCTTGCCGAGATGCTTCAGTATGATATCCCTATCCAGCCACTGCACCGGTTCGAGCAAACGGTAGCCGCGGCCATGAACTTTATGCACAGTCAAGCCAACTTCATTCAGGCCGCGCAGTGCGTTGGACACACCGGCCCGCGATACTTCGAGACGCTGGGCAATGGCTACCCCGGAATGGAATTCGCCATCGCTCAACAGACGCAGAATGGAAAAAGTAAGAGGCTTCATGTCAATCAGGCAGCGAAATATTCTCGTCCTCGCGACAGCGGGTTCATGTAATCATCTCTCGGCCGTGCGGCCTGGATCAACTGTAATAAACTTTATTCCTATTATAATAGGCAACATTGCGCCTAAATCTGAATCCGGCGGTTGACTGACCATTTTCACTCATGGTCCAGCCTGCCCGGCCCCCTCACCCGTCATGCTTCTCCCCACTTGAATTTCATCTTCTGGTGAGTTCGGAGTCGCTACAGGAGGTTTAGGTTAATGAATGACATTCCGAGAGGCTAACGTGAAAGATAATCCTGCAACTGCCCCCCCCGTGCCAGCCGCTTCGAACTTTATCCGCAATATCATTGAAGAAGACAACCGTACCGGCAAGTGGAATGGGCGGGTGGAAACGCGTTTCCCACCTGAACCCAATGGCTATCTTCATATCGGTCATGCCAAAAGCATTTGCCTCAACTTCGGTCTCGCGCACGATTATAACGGCATATGCCATCTGCGCTTTGATGACACCAATCCTGAAAAAGAAGAGCAGGAATATGTTGATTCAATACTCGATTCAGTCAGATGGCTCGGCTTCGACTGGGGAAGGCACCTTCACTACGCGTCCGATTATTTCGACAAACTTTACGAGCTTGCCGAATACCTCATCGAGCAGGGAAAAGCGTATGTGGACAGCCTGACTGCCGAGGAAATCCGTGCGCTGCGCGGCACCCTGACCGAAGCCGGCAGGAACAGCCCATATCGGGAGCGTACCATTGTGGAGAATCTCGACCTGTTCCGCCGCATGAAAGCAGGAGAATTCGCCGACGGCGCACACGTTCTGCGCGCCAAAATCGATATGACATCTCCCAATATTAATCTGCGGGATCCGGTCATCTATCGCATCCGCCGCGTTCACCATCACCGCACTGGTGACAGATGGTGCATCTACCCGATGTATGATTACACACACTGCATTTCCGATGCACTGGAGAAAATTACTCACTCCCTTTGCACGCTGGAATTCGAAGATCACCGTCCTCTCTACGATTGGATACTGGATCAATTGAAAGCCGTTGTTCCATGCCATCCGCAGCAAATCGAATTTGCCCGATTGAACCTCGCCTATACCGTAATGAGCAAGCGCAAGCTGATTGAACTGGTGGAAAGCGGTTTCGTCAGCGGCTGGGACGATCCGCGCATGAATACCCTGGCAGGTGTTCGGCGCCGAGGCTACACGCCCGAATCCATCCGTCTTTTCGCCGAGCGCATCGGCGTCAGCAAAGCCGATTCGTGGATAGACATGGGGGTATTGGAGGATTGCCTTCGCGAAGACTTGAATGAACGCGCCCCCCGGCGCATTGCCGTCCTGGAGCCACTGAAAGTTGTCATCGACAACTACCCGGAAAATGACGAAGAGGAGTGCCTGGCTCCCAATCACCCGCAAAAACCCGAATGGGGAAAACGGGCCGTAGCGCTATCAAAAATTATTTATATCGAGTACGATGACTTCATGGAAACACCTTCCAAGGGCTATTTCCGTCTCTCGCCCGGCGCCGAGGTAAGGTTGCGTTACGCTTATATTGTAAAATGCGTCGATGTCGTGAAGAACACCAGCGGTGAGATCGTGGAAATCCATTGCACCTATGACCCCGACACCAAGAGCGGCACAGCAGGAGCGGAAAAGCGCAAGGTCAAAGGCAACATTCACTGGCTCTCCGCGAAATATGCACAAAAAGCCGAAGTACGGCTTTATGACCGTCTGTTTGCCCATGCCCATCCTGACGCCGGAGGAAGAGACTACAAGACGTCTCTCAATTTGCATTCGAAGAAAACGATCACGGCTTATGTGGAACCCTCGCTCAACCGGATTCAACCGGAAGACCGCTTCCAGTTCGAACGCCACGGTTACTTTATCGCCGATCGTGAGGATACGGAACCAGGAAAACCGGTGTTCAATCGCGCGGTCACGTTGCGGGATTCCTGGGGAAAAAATACTTGATGAAGGGCAGAATTTTGCGGTGTTTCCTGATACGACTTCGCAAAAATATCTCGTCATGCTGGCGCATTGCTTCATGCGCTGGCTGCACGCATTTTTTCTCCGTGCCCGGATTATAATAATAGCTTATAATATGACGCTTCCCTTTCACACATTTTTTCGCTAGCATACGAACATGTGAAAGTAGGTAACTTCCAGTACCTAATTTCTGTTACCTTGCAGATCCATCCTGACTGATTCCGCCATATCGCATCTCTATATACTGCCACCTTGCCGCACGTTATCAGCCGACACTATTAACCCTTGAACGAGAGCCCCATGAGCCAGCATATCCATTACGTTTCCGATGGAACATTCGAAGCCGAAGTACTACAGTCAGCCGTGCCCGTGCTAGTGGATTATTGGGCGGAATGGTGCGGGCCGTGCAAGATGATTGCACCCATTCTGGACGAAGTTGCCAACGAATACGGAGAGCGCCTCAAGGTGGCAAAGCTCAATATAGACGAGAATCAGGCCACGCCGCCGAAATACGGTATTCGCGGCATCCCCACGCTGATGCTTTTCAAGAACGGCAATATTGAAGCAACCAAGGTCGGTGCCCTATCCAAGTCCCAGTTGACTGCTTTTATTGACAGCCACATCTAAACTCGCTAACCTTATCGTTGACGTCTCCCTAAAGCGGAATCCGATTAGATTCACCGCTTCTAATTCTTGTTCCGCCCCGTCGCATTTCCCCAACCCTCTGACGCTTTACGCCCCTCCTGTCTTTTCACCCACGAATTCCGTCCATGCACTTATCCGATCTCAAGAATTTTCATGTCACCGAACTGGTAGAAATGGCCATCGCCAATGAAATAGACGGCGCCAACCGTCTGCGAAAACAGGATCTTATTTTTGCGTTACTGAAAAATCAGGCACGGAAAGGTGAGAGTATTTTTGGGGAAGGCACGCTGGAGGTGCTGCAGGACGGCTTCGGATTCCTGCGCTCGCCAGACACCTCATATCTGGCGGGACCCGATGATATCTATGTCTCTCCCAGCCAGATCAGGCGCTTCAACCTTCATACCGGCGACTCGATAGAAGGCGAAATCCGCACTCCAAAGGACGGCGAACGCTACTTCGCTCTGGTCAAGGTGGACAAGGTCAACAATGAGCCACCGGAACATTCGAAGCACAAAATTCTGTTTGAAAACCTTACCCCGCTTTTTCCTACCCAGCGGCTACTGCTTGAACGCGACATCAAAGCCGAGGAGAACGTTACCAGCCGTATCATCGATCTCATCGCCCCTATCGGCAAGGGGCAGCGCGGCTTGCTGGTGGCGAGTCCCAAATCGGGAAAAACCGTCATGCTGCAACATATCGCTCACGCGATCGCCGCCAATCATCCCGATGTTATGCTGATGGTGTTGCTGATAGACGAGCGCCCTGAAGAAGTCACCGAGATGATCCGTTCGGTCAGGGGTGAAGTCGTCTCCTCCACTTTCGACGAGCCCGCCGTACGCCACGTGCAAGTGGCGGACATGGTGATCGAAAAAGCCAAGCGGCTGGTGGAGCACAAGAAGGACGTGGTAATACTGCTGGACTCGATCACGCGTCTGGCGCGTGCATACAACACCGTGGTGCCCGCTTCCGGCAAAGTATTGACTGGCGGCGTCGATGCCAACGCATTGCAACGTCCCAAGCGTTTCTTTGGCGCCGCGCGCAACATTGAAGAAGGCGGTTCCCTGACCATCATTGCCACCGCGCTGGTCGATACTGGCTCGCGCATGGACGATGTGATCTACGAGGAATTCAAAGGCACCGGCAACATGGAAATCCATCTCGACCGACGCATGGCGGAAAAACGCACCTACCCTGCGATCAACGTAAACCGCTCTGGCACACGCAAAGAAGAATTGCTCATCAAACCAGACGTTTTGCAGAAAATCTGGGTGCTGCGCAAGCTGCTCTATCCGATGGATGACATGGATGCAATGGAGTTTCTGCTCGACAAAATCAAGGCCACAAAAAACAACGCGGACTTCTTTGATTCGATGCGGCGGGTATAGGCACGTTTGATCGAGAACCCCGGAAACCCCTGAATAAACATCCAGAATTCCTAGATGGCTTATTCTCAGAGGTTTCTTGTGTTCTCCAGCGCACGGTAGTTTCCGACGCTATTCTGCACTGAAATGTCGCGCAATGTTAATTTCAGGAATGCTGTTCGGTCACATTTAATTCGGCACAACGTGCATTGTTGCAACCCATTCCAGATTAAAGGATAATACGCGCCTTTCCGTTTCGCAGCCTGCCGGACGGGTACAGATCAAGGATACGAATCATGAAAACAGACATTCATCCAGATTATCAGGAAATCACGGTGACCTGCAGTTGCGGCAATACGTTCAAGACCCGTTCCACCATGGGCAAACCGTTGCATATCGAAGTATGCTCGGTGTGTCATCCGTTCTACACCGGCAAGCAGAAAATTGTCGACACCGCCGGACGGGTCGAGAAATTCCGCCAGAAATATGGCAAAAAGGTGGAAAAACAGGCCACAGCTTAAAATCAATTACCCATTTTTATAAAAGACGACCAAAGGGCAGCTTCGAGCTGCCTTTTGTTTGCAGTGGTTAAAATAATATCATGAGGACCACATCCGCACTTAGACTCACCGTTGCGCTCGGCTGCCTGTTTCTATTCGCGGGTTGCGCCGTCAATCCGGTCACCGGCAACCGGACCTTCACTCTTATGTCCGAAGCTGACGAGATGCGCAAGGGCCGGCAAGCGGCCGCCGAGGTAAGCAAGGCCTATGGCGTTTACGACGATCTTCCCGCCCTGCAAAAGTACGTCAACGAGATCGGACAAAAACTCGCAAAAAAAAGCCATCGCCCGGAGCTTGATTATCATTTCACCGTTGTCGACAGCCCTCAGGTTAACGCGTTTGCCCTGCCCGGGGGTTATATTTATGTGACGCGCGGTATCCTCGCCTATCTTAATTCCGAAGCAGAGCTTGCCGCTGTGCTGGGGCACGAAATCGGCCATGTCACGGCACGCCACAGCGTGCAGCAATACAGCGCCTCGACCGCTGCCAATATCGGCACCCTGCTCTTAGGAATATTTGTCCCGCAACTAGGTGGGCAAGCCGCGCAAAGTCTCATGGGGCTTGCCAATAATGCGCTTCTTTCCGGCTATGGCCGCAGCCACGAGTTGGAGGCTGATCGACTGGGAGCGGAATACCTGGCGCGTAGCGGCTACGATCCGCAGGCGATGATCAAGGTTATCGGCGTGCTCAAAAATCAGGAGTTATTCGATATCGAAGTCGCCCAGCAGGAAGGGCGCGAACCACGCCGTTATCACGGCATCTTCGCCACCCACCCGGACAATGACACGCGCTTGCAGGAGGTGGTGGGTGAGGCCAACCAATACGTCACACCGGGCGCGATCACGGACGATCGTCGCGCAGAATTCTTGCGCCAGACTAAAGGCATGACTTTTGGCGACAGCGCGGCCCAGGGAATTATTCGAGACAATACGTTTCAACACAAAGAACTGGGGTTTACCTTATCGTTCCCAGCCCAATGGCGTATACGCAATCAGCCGGACAAAGTGGTAGCGGTAAGCCCCGAGGGAGATGGAATGATGCAATTGAACCTGATCGGAAACCCCCAAGGCTCCCCGGCTGATCTCGCCCGCCAGCGTTTTCGCCTCGGCTTCTCCAGTGAAGTTGTATCCACCAACAGCAATGGGTTGCCCATCGCGATCGTCACCTCCGCCACACAGGATGGCAAGCCGTTCAAGGCGGGCGTCATTTACCACGAGGGCAAGGCATACGTGCTGGCTGGCGGCGGCACTTCTCCCGACGCGTTCGATCGCCATCAATCGGTGATCACCGGTGCGATTAGGAGCTTCCGGGCGCTTACCGATGCAGAGCAAAAATCCATCAAGGCACTTGAAATCAGAACCATCACCGCAACCAGGGACACAACCTATGCCGAACTGGCCAGCAAATCCCCCTTGGGGCAAAATGCGGAGAATTATTTACGCCTGCTCAACGGCCAGTATCCCGATGGCGAACCGGTTCCGGGCCAGATTCTCAAGGTTGTGAAGTAGGCACTTCTCTTTTAAACGTGATCGGTCCGCCAGGCTTATGCGTTTTGCGCCAAAAGCGGATAGTCGGTAATCACACCGTCCACGCCCAACTCCCGACAATAGTCGTGCTCGATTTTTGTCATCGGACCATAAACAAAATTACGAAAACCGTCCATTGACGCCTGCTTCACGAGGCAGTCGTCCAGAACATCGTAATTCCACACGATATGGTTGATCCTGGGATTGCCGCCACAGTTAGAATCGGCCAGCAGGGAATTGAGCGTTCGTGGCCGATGGGCTACCAATAAACCGCAATTCACTTTAAGGGCCGACGCGCAGATCGCAACCAGATCGTGGCGAAAGGAGGTGACGACAACCCGGTGGTTGGCTTGATGCTTTTCAAGAACCCTTATTACCGTGGATAGCGCCGTCACCGTCTTGATATCGATATTCCATAAAATGTCCGGAAAATGTTCCAGCGCTTCATCCAGAATCGGTACGGCGTGGCCCACAACCTGCTGAATTTCGCCGCGCGTCAGATCGCATACCGCTTGTCCGGATGCGATAACCCGGTCATGGATGAGTACCGGCAACCCATCGAGGCTGATGCGCACATCGGTTTCAATGCCATTGACGCCCGCTGCCACCGCTGCGTCGAAGGCCGCCAAAGTGTTTTCTGGAACCGCGATGTGATAACCACGGTGGGCTATTACCAGCATGATTTATTCCAAGTCCATTTCAATTCATCAAATTTGTTGCGCTTGATATTCCATCTCGACCATAAAATTATCGAGATGCGTTCAAGTTCGTGCCAATAAATTCGCCCAGTGCTTTTATCCAGTCTTCCTGCATGAAAATGAAACCACTGTTGTGACCGCCTTGCAGCTCCAGGAACTGCTTCGGCCCGGGGGCCGCCTCATATAGCGCCCGCCCATGGGCGAACGGCACAATTTCATCCTGCGGACTATGAGCGACAAACACCGGGCAGGCAACCGATTGCAAATACTCAATCGTGTTGTAGTCGAAACGGGACAGAAAACGCACCGGCAAAAAAGGATAAATTTTTGCCGCCATATCGGGAACCGAGGTGAACACCGATGCCAGCACCAATATCCCCGGCTGTTCGCTCATTGCAAGCCATGCCGCGACTGCGCCGCCGAGAGATTCGCCAAACAGCACAATGCGGGCAGGCGGGATACTTTTTGCGTCGGTAAGATAACGCCATGCTGCCTGGGCGTCGAGATAAGTGCCGGCCTCCGAAGGTGAACCGCTGCTCTGGCCATAGCCGCGATAATCAAAAATGAACGTGTTGTAACCAAGGCGATGAAACATCAGCAGATATTCCATGCGATGGGAAATGTTACCGGCGTTACCGTGAAAGAACAGCACCGTTCCGTTCGCGGCAGGCGCCGGCACAAACCAGCCATGCAGGGTTTCGCCATCAGTCGTGGTGATTTCCACGGATTCATAGCCAAGCCCCACGTAGTCTGGCGTGGAGACGAGATTCCGCCCGGTTTCCGGATAATATATAAGGCTTGACTGAGAAAAGAATATCATCAGTACCGAGGCGAAATAGGCGATTGCAGCCATAATGGTTAAATGAAACAACATGCTCAAGGCTGGAAATTGGTGAATCCCTCCAACTTGCAGTAGTTATAATAGCCGTTTTCCAGCCACCAAAAACAGGAACACAAAATGAATCTCGACCGGGTAAATTCTGGCCGTGACCTGCCCAGTGATTTCAACGTCATTATAGAAATCCCCATGAATGCCGATCCCATCAAGTATGAAGTGGACAAGGAAACCGGCGCAATGTTTGTGGATCGTTTCATGTCCACGTCGATGCACTACCCATGTAACTATGGTTATATTCCCCACACGCTGTCGAAAGACGGAGATCCGGTGGATGTACTGGTCATTTCGCCGGTTCCACTCATTTCCGGGGTAGTCGTTCGTTGCAGGCCGCTGGGCATGTTGAGAATGACCGATGAGGCCGGCGACGATGCCAAGGTGCTGGCCGTCCCCATCGACAAACTATGCGGCCTCTACCGCAAGAAAAAATCGTACGATGATCTACCCGAGCTGGTGCGATCGCAAATCGCACATTTCTTCGCCCACTACAAGGACCTGGAAGCAGGAAAATGGGTCAAGATAAATGGCTGGGTTGGCGTCAAGGAAGCCAAAGCGGAAATTATGGGTGGAGTCAAGCGCTATAACTCGGCCAAGAAGAAGCCGATGTTTTAAGTGACGCTGCGTACTGACTATCCATTCAACCGTGATGGAACAACCCGGAGACGTTATCGCGTGAGCATTCTCTGCACCCCCACAACGTGGAGAGTTTGAAGTAATGAGCTGGCTTGAATCGATAGAATTGCGGGGAAAACTTGTTACGCTTATCCCCCTGGGGATCGATCACATTGAGCCTTTGAAGGCTGCGGTAATGGACGGAGAGTTCTGGAAGCTCTGGTTCGCAAGCGTACCTTCCCCCGACAAAATGGAAAGCTATGTAATCAGTGCCGTTGACGATGCAAAAAAAGGAAATATCGCATTTGCCGTCAGGCTCAATAAAACAAACACGATCATTGGCACGACACGTTTCTATAATGTTGACGAGATAAACAAAAGGCCAATGCTGGGCTATACCTGGTATGCCGAATCAGCATGCAAAACCGGCGTCAACACCGAGAGCAAGTTATTGTTGCTTCAGTATATTTTTGAACAGAAAACGGCTATTGCGACGGAGTTCAGAACGCACTACCATAATCGGGCTTCAAGAGCAGCAATTGAAAGACTGGGGGCGAAACAGGACGGCATTTTACGCAGCCACCAAAGAATGCCCGATGGGTCCATTCGGGATACCGTTGTGTATTCAATACTTCAGCACGAATGGCCAGCGGTGAAAAATAACTTGTTGAGCAAGCTCTCAGCCAACTGTTACACCATACCGGAATAATTACGCTCCGGGTTCATAATTTGATATCTGAATCATCCTGGTTTCAGGAACTTCAGGGCGAAGAAATCATCAAATTATTGATGCGCGGAATCGGCTGCTTGCTACCGATGCACATTGTTTTAGAAGACCTTTATAAATATCAGGAACGCTAATGCGTGCCGGGAATGGTTTATGAATCGACGAAAAATGCTTGCCATGCTCGGCGCAACCGGAATAAATATGCTGTCTGGATACTCCTCCGCCGATTCCGGCGGCAGTAAAACAATTCGGAAAAAGCTTTCGTGCGTCGTTACACCACAGCAGACTGAAGGTCCCTATTTTGTGGATGAGCGTCTGCGGCGTTCCGATGTCCGGCCGGATCCCTCCGACGGCTCGATTAAAGAAGGCCTTCCGCTCGCACTTGAAATTCGCGTCTCCACCGTCGACAAAACCGATTGCAAACCGCTGGCTGGGGCGTATGTGGATATCTGGCATTGTGACGCGCAGGGAATCTACTCCGATGTGATGGATAGCGGTTTTAACATGGTCGGAAAGAAATTTCTGCGCGGCTATCAGGTAACGGATGCAAATGGCAGCGTACGGTTCATCACTATCTATCCTGGATGGTATCCGGGGCGAACTGTTCATATTCATTTCAAGATTCGTACCGATCCCGGATATAGGCGAGGGGTTGAGTTTACGTCGCAGATTTACTTCGACGACTCGACTACGGATCAGGTCTATACACAGCCGCCATACGCCAGCAGGGGCCCGCGCGCGCCCCGAAATGAAGGGGACAGCATCTTCCGGAGAGGGGGAGATCGGTTAGTGCTCAATCTCGTCAAGACGGGCCAGGGCTATACTGGCACATTCGATGTCGGGCTTGAAGTAAGCTGAACGAACGACGACCCGTGAATGGAAGGCTTGAAAACGGTGTTTGGAAATCGCAGTCCTGGACACGCCAACTGCTCAAACGAGCTTGAACTCGGATCTGGGGCGACCCATGCCCCGCTGCCCCAACGATGCTTCAATTGCGTCATCCGCCGTTTCCAGCAGGATGAATTGTAACGCGGCACGCGCCGCTTCAGGTACGTCGCGCAAGTCTTTCTGATTGCGCGCCGGCAGCAACACCCGGCGCAGGCCCGCGCGTTGCGCGGCAAGTACCTTTTCCTTGATTCCCCCCACGGGCAACACCAGCCCGCGCAGACTGATTTCACCGGTCATCGCCACGTCATGGTGCACCGGCCGATCGGAGAAAAGTGACGCGAGCGCCACGAACATGGCGACCCCGGCGCTTGGGCCATCCTTCGGGATGGCGCCCGCTGGCACGTGTACATGCACGTCGATGCCGTCGAACGTTGATGCGGGGATATTAAGATCACCCGCACGCGCCTTCACCAGTGTAAGCGCCGCCTGTGCGCTCTCCTTCATTACGTCGCCCAGCTGCCCGGTCAGAATCAGCCGTCCGCTCCCGCTGACCCGCGTTGCTTCAATGAAAAGAATGTCGCCGCCAACCGGGGTCCATGCCAGACCGGTGGCCACACCCGGCAGGCTGGTGCGTAGCCCGATCTCATGCTCGAATTTGGCGGCACCGAGTATGCCATCCAGATCCGCGGCATCGACGTTCACTTGCAGGGATTCATCATCAGCAATGCGCATGGCCGCGTGGCGCATTACCCGCCCGATCTCGCGTTCCAGCTGGCGCACCCCGGCCTCGCGGGTATAATTCGCAATAATGCCATTCAGCGCTTCAACCGTTATTTCGCACTGCTCTTCTTTCAGGCCGTTAGCCTCGCGCTGGCGACATACCAGATAGCGCAGCGCAATCTGAAGCTTTTCTTCCTGAGTGTAGCCCGGCAAGTCGATGATCTCCATGCGGTCGCGTACCGGGGGCGGCACATTGTCGATCACATTCGCGGTCGCGATGAATATGACGCGGCTCAGGTCGAAAGGCACACCCAGATAGTTGTCGCGAAAAGTCGAATTTTGCTCCGGGTCCAGCACTTCAAGCAGCGCGGCCGACGGGTCGCCATGGAGACTGGCCGACATTTTGTCAACCTCGTCGAGCATCATGACACAATTGCGCGCGCTGGCCTTGCGCAGGCTCTGCACGATGTTTCCCGGCATCGCGCCGATATAGGTGCGGCGATGGCCGCGCATTTCGGCTTCGTC
>JBOIFK010000083.1:0-7728 GCA_050741585.1 Nitrosospira sp. | reverse complement strand
TTGGGCCAGCCGCCTGGAGGAAGTCGGCGCACATGTGGTGTATGGTGTGGTGGGCCACAAAACCCACGCCAAAATGGCGATGGTGGTACGTCGCGAAGATGATGGCAAACTGCGGCGTTATGTGCATGTGGGTACTGGCAATTATCATCCCAGCACAGCCCGGTTTTATACCGATTTTGGTTTGTTTACCTGCAACGAGGAAGTCTGCGCCGATGTGAATGAAGTATTCATGCAACTGACCGGCCTCGGCAAGGCGGGAAAATTAAAACATCTATGGCAATCCCCGTTCAGTTTCCATAGCCAGATGCTGATGGCTATCGATAACGAGGTTCAGAACGCCAAAGCAGGAAAATCGACGCGTATCATCGCCAAAATGAATGCGCTACTTGAGCCGGAAATCATTAAAGCGCTCTACATTGCTTCAAACGCGGGAGTAAAAATCGATCTCATTGTTCGCGGCGTGTGCGCCCTTCGTCCCGGCATTCCGGGATTATCGGAAAATATCCGGGTGCGTTCGATAATAGGACGTTTTCTTGAACATAGCCGAATCTTCTATTTTCGTAGTGGCGGTACCCACGCCATCTATCTTTCCAGCGCTGACTGGATGGATCGCAATTTTTTTCGGCGTATCGAAATATGCTTTCCCGTTTTGGAGGCGAAGCTGAAAAAGCGGGTGCTCATCGAAGGTTTGAATGTCTATCTCAAAGACAACAGACAGGCATGGGAAATGGATGGCGATGGTAATTATCGTCTCAGATCTGCACGCGGAGGCAAAAAACTCTGTGCTCAGGAGCTGCTGCTGACTGAGTTGGCGGCGGCGAAGCAGACCGAGATTTAGTCGTGGGCATATAACCGTAAGTTTACGAGCATCGTTTCGTGAGTTGGTAAATGAGCCTCCTTAGAGCCTCGAATTTATAGAAGAAAATCCCCCAAGACCATGTCTACCGAAATCGAGCTCAAATTGCGTTTGCCGCCTGACGGCGTCGCCCGGTTGCAGCACAATTCATTGCTGAAATCCCTGAGTATTTCCAATCCGGTGACGCTAAAACTCTACAGTATTTATTACGATACTTCTAGTTTTGATCTCAGGCATAGTGGTATTGCATTCCGGTTGCGCCGTGAGGGCAAGCGCTGGATGCAGACCATTAAAGGCGGCGGTAGCGCCATCGCCGGGCTGCATCAGCGAGATGAATGGGACGCCCCGGTGCTGAAAGCGCAGCCAGATTTCACCAAAATTTCAAATCCACACCTTATCCGGCTAGTGAGTGCCGCCAATCTGCGCGAGCGACTGCGTCCATTATTTACCACCGAATTCAATCGCAGCAGTCGTCTGCTGCGCCTTGCCGACGGTACCGAGGCAGAGTTTTGCCTGGATCGCGGAAAAATCGTTGTTGGCGATGCCAGCGCGCCACTTTGCGAGATTGAACTGGAACTGAAGTCGGGTAGTTCAGCGCTGTTATTTCAGCTTGCGCTGGATCTGCTGCATGCCATTCCTTTCCGGCTGGAGAACGTGAGTAAAGCAGAGCGTGGCTATGCGCTTGCGTCCGGCCGCGAGTTTCCGCCGCTTAAGGCCACGCCAGTCCAACTTGTTGCCGGAATGAGTGTTGCCGAAGCATTCAGAACGATCTCCTGGAATTGCCTCGGCCATTTGCACAGCAACGAAGCTGGCATGCTGGAGGGCCAGAATATCGAATATCTGCACCAGATGCGGGTTGCCTTGCGCAGGCTGCGTTCGGCCATGATCATTTTTTCCAGAGCGTCTTCCAAGACTGCGTTTACTCCGATGACACAGGAGTTGAAATGGCTGGCCGGCCAATTGGGGCCTGCCCGGGATTGGGATGTCTTCGTCACAGAAACATTGGTTACGATTTGCGCCGACTTTGCCGATCATGCGGGGATGTTTCGGCTGCGGGAAAAGTGTGAGCAACTGCGCAGTCATCACAACGCTGCTGCACGTAATGTCGTGGAATCCAGGCGCTATACGGAATCGGTACTGAAGCTGGGCGCGTGGTTAAGCTCAGAGCAATGGATTGTCCAGTCCGACCGGCCGGCATCGGACGATCTGGCACGAACTGGATATGGAGCGCCGGTGAAAGAATTCGCCGGAATATTGCTGGCGCGTCGCCATCGTCAACTGAAAAAACATGGCAAAAAAATGGAAAATTCTGGCACGCCGGAATTGCACGCTTTGCGCATCCTCGCCAAAAAGCAACGCTATGCCGCCGAGTTCTTTGCCGGACTCTATCCGCATAAAGGGGCGAGGCGTTACATTCAGTCCTTATCTATCCTTCAGGATATTCTGGGCGTAATGAACGATACTACTGTTGCCGAAGAATTGCTGAGCGAAGTGCCTATCGCCAAAGATGGAAGTGGCGAGCATGAAGCCGCCGGTATCGTCCGCGGCTGGGGTGCGAGCATGGCGTGGATGAAGAAGCGGGAACTAGGCAGGGCCTGGGCACGTTTCGATGGGAACAATCCATTCTGGTAAAACTCCCGGGCTACCTGCTCGCCGGTCTGCTGCCGGCAAGCAAAAAGGCGGTCAATACTGGCCGCCTTTTTGTCTATCCTGATTCTCCATCATCCTGCCATACTGTAGACGAACGGGATAAATAACTTGAGTCAGTGATACGTTTCCTTCCCTTTTTTATTTGATAATGGCTTTCAATTCGCCCTTGGCATATTTGTTTGACATGTTCTCCAGCATGACGGGTTTGATTTTGCCGGCCTGACCCGCGCAACCAAACGCTTCAAACCGTGCTTTACAAATATCCTTCGCCGCCGCCGTTGCGTCCTTGAGGAATTTGCGCGGGTCGAACTCACTCCTGTTCTTGGCGAGATGGCGGCGGATTGCGCCGGTCATGGCGAGGCGGATATCGGTATCGATATTGATCTTGCGCACCCCATGCTTAATCCCCTCCTGGATTTCCTCAACCGGTACGCCATAGGTCTCTTTCATTTCTCCGCCATATTCGCGGATGATGTCAAGCCAATCCTGCGGCACGGAACTGGAGCCGTGCATTACCAGGTGAGTATTCGGTATGCGCTGATGGATTTCCTTGACGCGTTCGATGGCAAGAATATCGCCCGTCGGTTTGCGCGTAAATTTGTATGCACCGTGGGATGTGCCGATGGCAATGGCCAGCGCATCTACTCCCGTCTGCTTGACAAAGTCGGCGGCCTGCTCCGGATCTGTCAGCAATTGATCATGGGACAGCTTGCCCTCGGCTCCGTGGCCATCCTCCGCTTCACCCATCCCAGACTCAAGCGAACCCAGGCAACCCAGTTCGCCCTCGACAGAAACACCGACCGCATGCGCCATTTCCACCACCTTGGCAGTGACCTCGACGTTATATTCATAGGACGACGGTGTCTTGGCATCCGTCTCCAGCGAGCCGTCCATCATGACGCTCGAAAAACCGCTGCGGATGGCATTAATGCATACCGCCGGGGATGCGCCGTGATCCTGATGCATGACGATGGGAATATGCGGGTAAGTTTCTACCGCCGCTGCAATCAAGTGGCGTAAAAAAGCCTCACCGGCATATTTGCGCGCACCGGCGGAACCCTGCATGATTACCGGGCTATTGCATTCGTCGGCCGCCTGCATGATAGCTTGAATCTGCTCAAGGTTATTGACATTGAAAGCGGGCAGTCCGTAGCCGTTTTCCGCTGCATGATCCAAAAGTTGACGCAATGATACGAGTGCCATTTTGAGCCTCCTCCAAGTTAGAATCTGAGTTGGTGAATCGTAAATGGTAAACTGAAAAAAGAGAGATCAATGCTACCAGATACTGATGACCAGGGTTTTCGCTTATCCTTTTCTGTACTCCCCTACCTTAACAATTTTCATGGTATTGGTGCCGCCTGCTTTGCCTACCGGTTCACCGATGGTCATGAGGATTAGATCGCCGTTGCGCACCGCGCCACGCTTGAGCAATTCGTTTTCCGCGTGATTCAGAATGACTTCGGGATCACGCGAGCCGCCACCGAATTTCACCGGGTACACACCGCGAAACAAGGTCATTTTTCGACGGGTATCCTCTTGGGGACTTAAAGCAAATATGGGAACATTGGAGCTTCGGCGCGACATCAGCAACACCGTATGGCCACTCTGTGTGAGAGCGGCGATGGCACGGATTTTCAGACCTCCGGCGGTAAACATCGTGGCGCGGGCAACGGCTTCCTCGATGGTGTCCGGAACGCCACCCTGAAGCCGGCGGAGTTCGTTATTTACGAGGTATTCCTTTTCTGCCTCAAGGCAGACCCTGGCCATCGCTGCAACCGCTTCGACGGGATACTGTCCGGTAGCGGACTCCGCCGACAGCATCACGGCATCAGTGCCATCCAGCACCGCGTTAGCCACGTCAGATACCTCTGCACGGGTTGGGATGGGACTGGTAACCATTGATTCCATCATCTGCGTAGCAGTGACTACCAGTTTATTGTTGGCACGTGCCGTGCGTATCATGCGTTTCTGCAGAGCGGGTACCACTGCGTCGCCGACCTCTACCGCAAGATCGCCCCGCGCTACCATGATTGCGTCGGACGCTTGCAGAATGTCATCCAGCGCCAGGATGGCTTCGGACCGCTCAATTTTTGCCATCAGTAAGCTTTTACCGCCAGCTTCGCGCATCACGTCACGTGCCCAGCGCATGTCGTCGCCGGAGCGCGGGAAAGACACCGCAAGATAATCTGCCTTAAGCGCCGCAGCAGTCCTGATGTCCTCCACGTCCTTGCCGGTTAATGCCGGGGCGCTAAGTCCCCCTCCCTTACGGTTAATACCTTTGTTATTGGACAGCACGCCGCCTTGTTCAACCACGCAATACACCTGGTTTCCCTCGACGGCGGACACACCAAGCACGATGCGGCCATCATCGAGGATCAGTGTCGCCCCAGTTTCGACGTCGTTTGGCAGTTCCTTATAATCCAGTCCTACCCGCTCCTGGTTGCCTAGGGTGCATTCGGCGTCAAGTATGAATTTATCCCCGGTTTTGAGCGCAATTTTCCCCTTCTCGAATTTGCCAATCCGGATTTTCGGTCCTTGCAAATCCGCCAATACCCCGACGGCATGTCCCGCAGCACGGGCCAGCGAGCGGGTCAACTCAGCCGCTTCGATATGCTCCTCTTTGGTGCCATGAGAAAAATTAATACGGACGACATCCACGCCGGCATTGATCATGCGCTCCAGTACCTTGGGATCGCTCGATGCGGGGCCGAGAGTAGCGACGATCTTTGTTCTTCGAATCATTCTAAGTCCGGCAGTTGGAACGAGCTCGCTATAAAGAAGGCGAAGACCCCGTAATGCAAAATATCTCTGTGGATCATCGTATTGAGCTAAAAGGTGGGCGGCCAAGCGCCGGCGTTAGGGCCATTCCAGATGGAGAAGCATTGTCCGCTAACCGTGCAAAAATTTAGTGCGCCCGCTGTTCAAGCATTTCCACGGCGGGGAGTTTCTTGCCTTCAAGAAATTCCAGGAACGCGCCGCCAGCCGTGGATATGTAGGATATCTTGTCATAGATATCATATTTCTGGATCGCGGCAATCGTGTCGCCACCGCCTGCCAGGGTAAAGGCTTTCGTGTCGGCAATGGCTGTGGCGATGGTTCTGGTGCCGGCACCGAACTGATCGAACTCGAACACACCAACCGGGCCGTTCCACACAACGGTGCCGGCCTTCATGATGATATCCGCCAATTCCTTTGCACTCTTCGGGCCGATGTCGAAAATCATCTCGTCATCGGCTACCGCATCGGCGTCCTTCAATATTGCGGGCTCGTTCGCGTCGAATTTTTTTCCGATCACGACATCCACCGCGATGGGAATGGAAGCATGGCGTCTCGCCATCTTATCCATCAGCAGTTTTGCGGTGGAAACCAAGTCATCTTCGCACAAGGATTTCCCGATATTTTTCCCAGCCGCTTTGAGGAAGGTGTTGGCAATGCCGCCACCAACCACCATCTGGTCCACTTTTTCGGAGAGAGACTCGAGCACGGTAAGCTTTGTCGAAACCTTGGAGCCTCCGACGATTGCAACCATGGGGCGCGCCGGATTCAGCAGGGCTTTGGTCAGCGCCTCCAGTTCTTCCGTTAATAGAATTCCCGCACAGGCAACGGGAGCATACTTGGCGATGCCGTAAGTCGAGGCCTCGGCACGGTGCGCGGTGCCGAAGGCATCCATCACAAATACGTCGCATAGTCTGGCATATTTTTGTGCCGTTTCATCGGCATTTTTCTTTTCCCCCTTATTGATGCGGCAATTCTCCAAAACGACCAGCTCACCCTCGGCTACCTCGAATTCATTGTCCATCCAGTCCTTGACCAGACGCACGGGCTTGCTCAGGCGGGTGGCGATATTGTCAGCAATCGGTTTGAGCGAATCCTCCTTGGACCATACACCTTCCTTGGGGCGGCCCAGATGTGAGGTGACCATCACTCTGGCCCCTTTTTTCAGGCAGTGATTAATGGTGGCCATGGAAGCGGTAATGCGCGCATCAGAAGTGACATTGCCGTCCTTAACGGGAACGTTGAGATCGGCGCGAATGAACACGCGCTTGCCTTTGAGATCAAGGTCGATGACTTTAATGACAGACACTGGCAACTCCAAATTGGTATGGGGCATGAGGATGTCCTGTGGGCGATTCCTTATCCCTCATCGAAGTGGACGCGGGAGGTGTGAAACGGAACCGGCAGACATTTTCCAAAAAACCCGGTTCCGCACACTTTGCCGCAAACTATTTGGCTGCAACGCGGACCATCTCCAGAATCTTGCTCGAGTAGCCCCATTCGTTGTCGTACCAGGAAATAACTTTGACGAAACTGCCATCCAGAGACATGCCGGCCTCAGCGTCAAAAATGGAGGTACAACTTTCACCACGAAAATCGGTGGAAACCACCTTCTCGCCGGTATAGCCGAGAATCCCTTTCATTGATCCCTCCGATGCTTCTTTCATGGCGGCGCAAATTTCTTCGTAGGTCGCATCCTTGCTCAACTCAACAGTGAGATCGACCACTGAAACGTCGGAAGTCGGTACACGGAAAGCCATACCGGTAAGCTTCTTGTTCAGTTCCGGGATAACCATGCCAACGGCCTTGGCTGCGCCAGTCGAAGATGGAATGATGTTCTCGAGAATACCGCGTCCGCCGCGCCAATCCTTATTGGAAGGGCCGTCAACGGTCTTCTGGGTGGCGGTAGCCGCGTGAACAGTCGTCATCAGACCGCGCTTGATGCCCCATGTGTCGTTCAATATCTTCGCGACGGGGGCGAGACAATTGGTGGTACATGAAGCGTTGGAAATGATGGCTTGGCCGGCATATGTTTTGTCATTCACGCCATATACAAACATGGGCGTATCGTCCTTGGATGGTGCTGACATGATGACCTTTTTGGCGCCGGCGGTAATGTGTTTCTCGCAGGTTTCCTTGGTGAGAAAAAGACCGGTGGATTCAATGACGACATCAGCGCCCACCTCGTTCCATTTCAGCTCAGCAGGATCTTTGATGGCGGTGAGCCGGATTCTCTTGCCGTTGACTACTAGGGTGTCTCCTTCGATCGAGATACTCCCTTTGAAACGGCCGTGTACGGAATCATGCTGCAGCATGTAGGCCAGATAGTCAGGTTCAAGCAGATCATTGATAGCGACGACTTCGATGTCTTTGAAATCTTGTATTGCCGCACGGAACACCATGCGTCCAATGCGGCCAAACCCATTGATACCGACTTTGATTGTCAT
>JBOIFK010000082.1:0-29755 GCA_050741585.1 Nitrosospira sp. | reverse complement strand
CGGCAATATGTCACATCCGGCAGTGCCGTGGCTCTGACAAAAATACCCTTCATAAACAAGGGACGCACCTGATGAGTCCGTTCAGTATTCGAATAAGTCCTCGGAGTCTGTCGGGCTTGACGGATGGAAGCTAGAAGTGAGCTGGATGAGGAAAGAATCTTGGGAATTCGAGGGCTCATCGCGTCCTATGAGCCGAGAAACAAAAAAAGGAAACCGCGTAGATACCTAGAGTCATTTTTTACCAATTTTACAGCCGGTTTCCCTAAATCAATTCAACAGCCTTGCTGCCAAATTCCACCGATCTCATGGGGTTTCGCTTTTCACCCATTTCTGCACCACCAGGCTACCTACCATATCTCCTTCGACATTAACCGCCGTACGGAATGCGTCCAGCAGGCGATCGATGGGCAGCAGAATTGCAATGGCCTCGGCAGGTAAGCCCACTGCTTGCAGCACCATTACCATGGTTACCATGCCGGCGCTGGGGATACCCGGTGCGCCCATTGCGCCGAGCATGGCCATAAAAAAGATGATCATCTGTTGCACGAGGTTAAGTTCGATTCCTGCCAGATTGGCGACGAACAGCGCAGCGGCCGCCTCGTACAAGGCGGTGCCGTCCATGTTGAGGGTTGCACCCAGCGGTATGACGAAGCCGGCAATATCGCGCTTGACATGCAAATGCTGTTCCACGCAGCGCAAGGTGACCGGCAAAGCCGCAGAACTGGAACTGGTGGCAAAAGCCGTTATCAGCGCTTCGCGCGCGCCGCGCCAGAATTTGAGCGGCATCATGCCGGTGACCAGATAAAGGATCAGCGGCAATACGACGATGCCGTGCAGTAGCGTCGTGCCCACCACCACGGCGATAAACTTTATCAGCATGGCAAGAAGGGATGCATCCTGGACGGCAACCAGTTGAAGCAGGAGTGCCATGATGCCGAGCGGCGCCAGTCGCATAATCCAGCCCACCAGCATCAGCACAAGCTCCAGCAATTCCTGCAGCAAAACAATGATGTTGGCGTAGCGCTCGCCACCCACCACCAAAGCGATCCCCAGCAACAATGCAAATACCACAACTGCCAGGATGTCCCCCTGAGCCAAAGCCGCTATGGGATTCTGGAATAGCGAGTGCAGGAAATGGGCAAAGAACTCTGGCAGGGACATCTGTTTGGCCTCAAAACCCTGCATTGCATCCTGAAACATCGCAAGCTGAAGCCCCTCGCCTGGCCGAAAAAGGTTGGCGGCAGTCAAGCCCAGCATAATTGCCAGTATCGTGGAAAATATAAAAAATCCCAGTGCCGCCTTCCACACGCTATGCATCTGCCGATGGGCGCGCAGATTGGCGACTCCCACTGCGATGGAAGTAAACACCAGCGGAATCAGCACCATTTTCAGCAAGTCAATAAACAGAGTGCCAATCAGACCAGAGATATACAGCCCATTTTGCGCTACTGTCGATTCCTGTCCAAGCCCGGAGAATCCCAGCCCCAGCAGGATGCCAGCCACCACACCGAACAGAATCTGCACATTAAGTGATATTTTTTTCACGGCGGGTTCTGTTTATGAAATCCGATTTCGCAGGAATATTCGAGAAGAGCTGCATCCGTAATGAGGCTATATTAAAACAGCCGAATGAACGAATGCCGATATGAATTCTCACGACTATTTGACAGGTGCTTACAACTCTTCGATGAGCAACAATACCAGATTTTACGATTAAAAAACCGGGCTGAAATCATGGCTGGCGCCTTGGAGCCAACCATGATCCCAATCCAGGGCTTTTCTTTGGAAGAAGCACGTTGTCCACCCTGCTTCGCAGGTACGTAGCATTCACATGCTTGCGGGAAATCGCCGCATGGCGTCCTCGGCGGTTATAATCCACCACCATGATTGCCGGCCTCCCCTTTTCACTTGTTATCGCGCCATTGACGGCGTTTACGATAACGCTCATCTTGATCTGGCGGCTAATAAAGGGGGACGTTCTCAACATACTGGATTATCCAAATCCGCGCTCCCTTCATACCAAGTCTGTTCCCCGGACCGGCGGGCTTGGCCTGGTACTGGGCATACTGACGTCATGGGCACTTCTTCCCACCGCTCTGCCGGTTTCGGTGACATTTGGCGTTGCTTTGCTGACTTTGATATCTTTCGCCGATGATATTTTCGGTCTGCGTGTTCTTGGGCGACTGATGATGCATGGCGCGGTTGCCATCTGGTTCTCGGTGGCACTTTTATTCGAGGCGCATGGAGGCATGATTGTAATCGTGACGGCCATTGCAATCATCTGGATAATTAATCTCTATAATTTCATGGACGGATCGGACGGATTAGCAGGAGGCATGGCCCTGATTGGTTTCGGTTGCTATGGCCTGACCGCATGGCTGGCCGGGGACGAATCATTTGCCATGATAAACTTTTGCATTGCCGCCGCTGCCGCGGCTTTCCTGTTATTTAATTTTTATCCCGCACGTATTTTCATGGGAGATGCAGGTGCGATTCCCCTGGGATTTCTGGCTGCGTCACTGGGTGTGACAGGCTGGGCCAATGGCTTGTGGCCACCGTGGTTACCGATACTGGTATTTTCGCCATTTATTGTCGACGCTTCTGTGACGCTCTTAAAACGTGGTCTACGCAGAGAAAAAATCTGGCAGGCTCACCGCGAGCACTATTACCAGCGATTGGTGCAAAGCGGTTTTGGCCATCGCAATACGGCATTGCTCGGTTATATCCTGATGTTGACCGCCGGGGCCAGCGCAATATGGGCAACGCGGCAGGATACTGCAGCGCAGCTTGGAGTCGGCACGGCATGGGGGGGAATTTATTTGATCATGATGATTGTTTCTGAGCGGTGCCTGGCACGCCGGTCCGGCGGCTGACAGCATGCCCTTCCCCAGACCCAACATCCGCGCGGCAATCGCTTTCATCCACGACGTCGCCGCGGCCGTCATAGCCTGGGCGCTGGCTTATTCGTTCCGTTTCAATTTCGAAATACCCCCTTTCTATCTGGCATCGTTAAAAGGCATTCTGCCATGGGTAATCCCAATTCACGCGGCGGCGTTTCTATGGTTTGGCCTATATCGCGGACTCTGGCACTATGCAAGTTTGCCCGATCTGCGACGCATCCTGTTTGCCGTGCTGACGGCGGCGGCGGCAACGCCACTGGCGTTATACATGTTGCAGGTATTCGCCGGCGTTCCGCGTACCGTACTGTTGCTGGCCCCCATTCTGCTTCTGTTTATCATGGGAGGCAGCCGCCTTGCTTACCGGTTATGGAAAGAGCATCGACTCTATGGCCTGAAAAAACTGGAAAGCAATCTCGTCCTGGTGTTGGGGGCAGGTGACGCCGCGGTCGGCCTGGTGAAAGAACTTGCCCGCAGCGTGCAATGGCGGGTAGTGGGGCTGCTGGATGACGATCCTGCAAAACTTGGCTTGATGCTCCATGGTTTCAAAGTATTGGGGCGAATCAGCCAATTGCCGACGATCGCAAAAAAACTCGGTGTCGCTCATGCCATCATTGCGATGACGCCTTCTTCTTCCGACCGCCGGCACGCCTCGCGCCCTCATGCCGACCGCCGCCATCCCGACCGTCTTCATCGCGACCGTCGTCGAGCCTTGGAAATGTGTTCTGCCGCTGGAGTCAAGGCGCTGATCGTACCTTCGTATGACGACCTGATTAGCGGAAAAATTACCGTGTCGCAAATACGCACCGTCGAACTGGATGATCTGTTGGGACGAGATCCCGTTGTACTGGATAACGAAGGTTTGCACGGCTTGTTAGCGGGAAAAACGATATTGGTCACAGGAGCAGGCGGCTCAATCGGATCTGAATTATGCCGACAGATCGCCAAATTCAAACCAGGTCGCCTGATATTATTCGAGCTGAACGAATTCGCGCTTTACAACATTGAACAGGAACTCAGAACCAGTTTTCCAGAAATATCAATGGCATTTACTATAGGCGATGTCAAGAACCAGGCTCGGCTGTCCCAGGTATTTTCGCAATTTCATGTGACGGTTGTTTTTCATGCGGCTGCTTACAAGCATGTCCCGCTGATGGAACAGGAGAATGCCTGGCAAGCCGTGCTGAATAATGTCCTCGGAACGTATGTCCTGGCGCAGACTGCGATCAAGTGCGGGGTCAAAAAATTTGTGCTGATCTCAACCGATAAGGCGGTCAACCCTACCAATGTCATGGGCGCCAGCAAGCGACTGGCGGAAATGGTATGTCAGGCGTTGCAGCAACCGGTTTCTCTCTCCAAACAGATCAATCAAGACGATAAATTGTCCGAGACAAATTTTGTCATGGTACGTTTTGGCAACGTGCTGGGCAGCGCCGGCAGCGTGATTCCAAAATTCCGCGAACAGATCGCAAAGGGTGGCCCGATCACCGTGACGCATTCTGAAATCACACGCTATTTCATGTCCATACCGGAAGCCACACAGCTGGTGCTGCAAGCCGGATTAATGGGAGGAAAAGAAGTCGCCGGAGAAATTTTTGTACTGGACATGGGCGAGCCGGTTAAGATCGTCGACCTTGCAAAGGATCTGATTCGTCTATCCGGCCTGACCGAGGAAGATATCAGGATTGTCTACAATGGCTTGCGCCCCGGAGAGAAGCTCTTCGAAGAATTATTGGCGGACGATGAGAGCACTTTACCTACGCCGCATCCCAAATTGCGGATCGCCCAGGCCCGCCAGGTAGACAGAGAGTGGCTGGCGCATCTCGTGGCGTGGATAAACGAGCACCCGGTATTAAGCGATGAGGAAGTCAAACAAGAGTTGACAAAGTGGGTGCCGGAATATTCAAGCAAGGAATCGAGCCAGCGAGAAATCTAGTGGTGTGCTTCGTAATTGGTTGGACGAATAAAAACGATGGATTTTTGTGTCAGGCCAGGCGCAAACCACAGCGATAGTCGGATCTATCGCGAGGATTTGCAACAACGCATGACGCGAAAATCCGCGTTTTTAGGTTCAATCAATTGCGAAGCACGCCACTAGGTAATCGCCCTTCTTCTGTTCAATCAAATTTGGTGCTTGTCCGTTCATTTCCCTTCTCACTTATTTTTTAGTCCGGTGCCATGATCTCACGAAGCCCCTTTGGTCACCTGACTTCCACCGTGGTGAATCCGCGACAGGCGGATTCAGGTTCAGCCAAATGTCCGGACAATTCTGGCATAAGCTCCTTTTTTCGCAAGCAGTTCATCATGACTACCGGCTTCCGTGATGCAGCCTTTGTGCAGCACAACGATACGATTGGCTTTCTGCACGGTGGATAAGCGATGGGCAATGACGAGCGTGGTACGCCTTTGCATCAGGGCTTCCACCGCTGCCTGCACGTAATGCGCTGACTCGAAGTCCAGTGCTTGGAGCGTCTCCCGCTCATCCAGGATCAGCACAGGAGGATCTCTCAGCAGCGCTCGAGCAACGGCGATACGCAGCCGCTGTCCGCCTGAAAGCTTTACGCCATGCTCTCCCACAATGGTTTGCAGTCCCTGTGGCATTTTTCGGATGAATTCCATGGCATGGGCGGCCTGAGCCGCGGCGGTGATCTTTGCTTCTGTTTCGCGGCCCATATCGCCATAAGCGATGTTGGCCGCTACCGTATCATTGAATAGCGTGGTCTCCTGAGACACCAGCGCGATATTGGCACGCAGGCTGGTGAGTGTGAGGCCCGCCAAATCCTGCCCATCGAGCAGAACCCTCCCTTCAGCCGGATGAAGAAAACGCGGCACCAGATTTGCGAGAGACGCCTTACCGCTGCCGGAGAGCCCCACCAGCGCGACCGTTTCGCCCGGCTGTATGGTCAACGTGATGTCCCGTAGCACAGCACCTGTTTCAAGACTGGTTTGGGGATTTGCTCCGCTGTTAACCCGGCCACGGTATAAGCTGACGTGCTCGAATCGCAACTCTCCTCGTGCGCGGTTGATGACAATCGTTCCCGTATCCGGCTCAATCTCCTGATCCAGGAGCGAAAATACGCTATCCGCGGCGATCAAACCGTCCTGCAAGAGCGCATTTACACCAGTAATGCGCTTTAATGGCGCAATCAGCAACAGCATGGCCATGATGAAAGAAACGAAACTGCCCACCGTCGTTTCATTGATGGAAGCTTGCTGAGTGGCCAGATATAATATTGCCACCAGCGCGACGGCAGTGGTCATTTGTATCAGCGGAACACTGAAAGCTGCAATGGTGGCCTGCCTCATGGTAAAACCATGCGCCCGGCCCGCCTGCTCTCCCATACGATGGGTTTCATATTGCTCACCCCCGTAAAGTTTGACTACTTTATGGTTTTCGATGGATTCCCTTAATACCTGGTTGATGTTGTCCATCGATTGCTGCGCTTCCTGCCCCATCATTTGCAGACGCTTGCTGACCGACCGCATGATCAGCAGGATCACCGATGTCATTAATAACGCAAGCACCGAAAGTTTCCAGTTGAGATACAACATCCACCCCAGCAGTCCGATAATCGTAAAGGTATCCTTAACCAGCACGGTAATTACGTCGGTGACGGCATGAGCGAGCCGGGTTATTTCAACTGTAAGTTCCGAAACGAGGCTTCCACTGGACTGCCCAGCATAATAGCGAGCGGGCAGCGTCAATAATTTATCGAACGTCTCCGCACGCAAATCCGTGCCCACTTTACTACCTATCCAGCTCATCGCGTAAGTACCGGCATAACCCGCCCCGCCGCGGACGGCAAATAGCACAACAATTGCCATTAAAACCAATTGCATCACTTCCACATCTTTGTCGACAAAAGCGCCATCCACCATCGGCGCCATCAATGCAGCCAACATCGGTATGGTTGCCGCCATCACAATCATGCCTATCAGCGCAAATCCCAACACCTCCCAATAGGGTGCGGCATATCGCATCAGACGCACATATAACTGGCGGCTGCTCATGATCCTGAATCCAGCGGTTGGCCGCTCATTTTTTAACTCAGCGCCATGATCCGCAATGATTTTTTGCATTGCTCCATCTTCATTTTTATGGTGAATTCGCTACTGGGCAGATCGCGCGATTTTTGCGGTACACGCCTGCGTTGCAACTTCTGGAGTGGAATGACCGAGCGGTCATTCCACTCCATTGCACTTTATCCTGCAACTGCACCCGGAATCGCGCACTCCGCTCTCTCTGTCCCGACTACTGGCTCCTCGCAGCCTGTTGGAGTATTTGCGTGGAAAGAAACCAATATGGGGATCAGCAGACTTTAGCAGTGTGATCGTGACTAGGCAATACATTGGCATCCGGGGCAGAATTACGATAGGGTGTGCGATTACCAGCCCATGATAAATCAGAACGTATGGGAGATGCTGGCCCAGACCGTCCGGGGAATTCCATTAAACCCGATTGCCGGCTGGTATTTCTTGTCGAGAAGATTATCAATCTGAACTCGCACAGTCGAGCCTTGCCAGAACTTGTACGATGCACTCAAGCCCGCGATGACCATTGCCGGCAATTTGTGAATATTTTCATTGTCGTCATACCTCTCGCCTTCGCCCCTTGCGATTGCCTCAGCTGAAAAATTTCCTGACGCGTATCGCATGACCACCGTACCGAATGCCCGGGATCTGCGAGGAAGAATCGTATTAAGCTGCTGGTTACGTGGGTCCTGGACAGTTACATTCGTACGCATCGTCCATTTCCTGCCGATCGGCTGGATTCCGGTAAATTCAAACCCATCGATTCGGGCTTCCGAGATATTCTCCACCTGAGAGAATACCCTGTTGATAACAATGGCATCTTTGATATTGTTGATGAAATAGCCGATACGATAGCTTGCGCCACCTGCGTCATATGACACGAATGCCTCATGCATCCGGCCACGTTCGGGCGTAAGATTCGGATTCCCTCCGAACCCGAAAGTCATTGGAAAATAAAGATCATTGAAAGTCGGCGCCTTGAATGACGATGACGTGATACCACCTACGCGCCATGACTCTCCCAGCTTCCGCGCCAGTGAGATTGAATAGGTATCGTAGCTCCCAAACTGGCTATTCTCATCGTGGCGATACATGCCCTCAACCACGTGGTGATCAGAATTTAATTGTGCTCCGACAAACCCTGCCACATTGGTCCTGCTTGTGGAAGTAAATTTCGTTGTGCTCTCTACTCCCTGAATCTCGTGGTCCATTCCGGTAAAAACCCGGCCAATTTTCAGTTTCTTCTCCAACTGCACCGACGCCTGCAGGGAGTGGCTATTGAATATGGCGGGAAAGGCGCCTCGCACAGTTGATCTGTCGAGGGAACCGCCGTACGTAGCCATAATACTAAAATCACGCGGAAGCGAGTAGATGCCTCTAACGTTCGCCATGGAGATCGACTGTACGTTTATATCGGCGGATATCGGTGAAGCATCAAATGAAGTCTTGGCTTCAGATCCCATGGCGGTGGCCTCTAACTGGAAATTCGGCGTGATCCACCCCCCTGCCTTCGCGACGACCCCCAGACGTTTCCGGGGGTCGTTATCCGGATTAAAAGCAAACGGGTTAATGCTGTTCGTGGCAGACCCCTGCCGGATAATATCCTGTACCATCCGAATGCCTGCGTAATACGAGTCTCCTCGTATCCCGACGCTGGCAGCAGCCCTCTCGGAAAATCTCGATCCACCTCCGGCCGACAACATGACTCCCTTCGGTATATCAATATTTCCTCTGATCACCCCGCCTACCGCGTTAGATCCGAAAGCGGCTGACGTTCCGCCCTGAATCACATCCATCGATGACAGCAAACCTGGCGCGATCGCGGCAAAGTTTGGCGCTCCATTGGTTGCGGATGACATTCTGACCCCATCCACCAGAAACAACGTCTGGTTTGAGTTGGAGCCACGCATAAAGAGCGCCACTGGACCGCCCGGCCCACTCTCATTTAGTTGCACATGCTCTTGCAACACCCTCGTCCAGTCGTTATCCTCGACCTTCAGCTTCACTGTATTAACCCGCAGGTTGGTCAGTTCGCGAGCGATGGGAATTCGATTGCCGCCATAGATGGTAAGTTCAGGCAGGACAGTTTTAGGCATGTCGCTTGCCAGCGCTAATCCAGCCTGGTTCACTATCAATCCCAGGGCCAGCATTCTGCCTAGTCTCATTCGTTGCTCCTCGCAGATATTAAATATCACCATCACTTCAAACTGGAACAACGCGCCTTTCGATACCGGGCACTTCGGCAGTGGTGATTTCCGTACGCTTCGCCGCTGTCAGTAACGGGCCACTCCGTCAGCGACGCGGGATGATCAAAACTCGCCGGTGATTCCAGGAAATAAAAACGTGGTTTGTATTGCAGGAACCCGTTTACCGCTGTAATAAGCGCGCGAATAACCGCAGAGGTGTCTTGAGCGAAAAGAATGTCGATCAGGATACCGCCCCACGCGATGTTTCCTATGCCGCATGCGTATGGGGCCGGTATCCGGGCTCGCAAGATTTGACGCACCACCTTCCCATGAACTGGAGAATTCACAGTGGCACCAGGAAACTTTGAGTAAGACGCGGAACAAAGGGCTTATTCAGAGCTTCCTGGTTGATACGCCCACACTTGCTTACCGTTGCGGGGGCAGCCCAGGCATCAAGGAACCACTGACCTGTACAGAGAGTTCCTTACCTGGTTCCCGTTTAACTTGACCGCACATCGGCCGAAGCACCTCAAACGTGGCGGGAATTTTACCAGAATCAGGCAGCCTGAACTGAAACGTTCGGAAGGGTATTTTCGTCATGCAGGGAAGGTTAATGGGGTGAATGCGGAATACTGGAAATAACGTTTGAACAATTCTCTTACCAGTTGACTCAACAAGGATTTCCGAACTATAGTGGGCCGATGGAATCCGAGCTCAACTCCCTGGAAGAGAAAATTAATCAATTCGTGCGGCTATGTCAGCAGTTGCGGCTGGAAAATATTCAGTTGCGCCAGCAACTGGCGGGTGCGGCCAGTGAAAATAAGCACCTGGCAAAGAAAATAAGCGCTGCAACCGATCAATTGGAAGCTCTCCTCACGCAAATTCCCGGAAACGGAGAATAATTCTGAATCCGCCAGTTTGATCGCCCATTTTTTTCAGTTTAATACCATGATCAAAAAAGACTTGCGACATTTGGCATCCACCTTTCTGGTGAAATCGCTGCAGCTGCCGGAATCAGGATGAAGACCGCCGCGATGGATGTCACTATTATGGGACGTGAATTCCGCGTCACCTGCCCTGACGAGGAGCGCGAGGAATTGCTGCAGGCAGTTGGCTATCTTGACAAAAAAATGCGTGAAATCAGGGATAGCGGGAAGGTCGTCGGTTCCGAGCGTGTCGCCATTATGGCGGCGCTCAATATCACGCATGAGATGCTTGCTGCAAAAAAGAGGGAGGGCTTTGACATGGAAGAATTTAGGCGTAGAATCGATCACATGCAGGCGGCGCTTGATGCGGTAATGCCGGAACAGGACAAGCTGTTTTAAACCGGATTACGAGGGTTTCAAGCTGGCATATGTTTCCGGTTTGCGCTCAAGGCAGAAGGGGACGATGGATTCTTCTGCGGAGAGGCGAGAACGGGTAAAGGTTGTTCCCTGCGGTGTTCGTTTAGACCTATATTCTTTGAACCAACTTTTTTAAGAATCGGTTACGAACCAAAGTGATGCTGTTGTGCGCATCCTATACGGAAGCGCCTGATGCGTCCGGCAAGTGACCACCTTGGACCTTAAGGTTCAAGATAAATGGCCTGACGGCATTTGCGGGGACTTTATTTCGAAATACAGAAAAAGCGGCCATGCCGCTTTTTTTGTTGCTTTTCAACGAAGGTTTTATAGTTATACACTGTAGATACTTGGCAACCACATTCCTTCGCCCTGTATTGGCTTCGTTTTGAAAGGACCGTCGACATGAGCCCAGTGAAGTCCCGCATCGATCCTGACGGCACCCGCCTCCCGATTAAACTCGACGCTACCTCGAACGGGGAATTCGAGCCGGTGCCGCTCTCACCAGTGAATCACGCAGCAAACCGCCTCGCACACGAGGCCGCAGATACCAACGCGAAGCATCTGGCCGTTTCGCGTAGAACCTTCCTCATCTCCGCATGTGGCGCGGCCTCCACGCTCCTTGCCTTCAATGCAGCGAACGCCGCTGCCGGTAAGATAGGCGGCTTCTTCGATCTCCCGGCCGAAGCCGCGCTTGAGCCCATGCTTGCGCAGGCGGAGATCGGCGGTGACAAGGACGAATTCATTTTCGACGTGCAAGGCCACTTCGTGGACCCGAACGGCGCATGGCTGCAGAAACTTCCCGCCGGGACCAACCCGTTAAGCCACATGCCCAAGGCAGGCTGCGCACTCGCAACCGGGCCCGGTTCGCGCAGCTACCTGCACTGCCTCGGGCCCGACGAATTCATCAAGGACGTATTCCTCGATTCCGATACCGATATGATGGTACTCTCCTTCGTTCCCTCCAAGCCCGACGCCGAGCCGCTCACCATCCAGACGGCGGACGCGGTACGCAAGATCGTCGATCGAATGGAAGGCATGCATCGCCTGTTGCTCCACGGGCGCGTCAATCCCAATCAAGCGGCTGATCTCGAAGCAATGGACGAACTAAAGGAGCGCTGGGGTGTATCTGCCTGGAAAACCTATACCCAATTCGGCCCTGACGGCAACGGCTACTTTCTATCAGACGATATCGGTACGCGCTTTATCGAGAAAGCACGCAAGCTCGGTGTCAAGGTTATCTGCGTGCATAAGGGCCTGCCCTTCGGTAAACAGTCCTACGAGCACAGCAAATGCACTGACATCGGTATCGTGGCCAAGCGCTTCCCGGACGTCGCGTTCCTGATCTATCATTCAGGGTTCGTTACCACCGTTCCCGAGCGTGCCTTCGAGGGCAGAGGTGCGGACGACGGCATCGACACGCTGATCCGCTCTCTCATCGAAAATGGCGTGGCGCCAAACAGTAACGTTTACGCCGAACTCGGCAGTACGTGGCGCTACCTGATGCGCGACCCGGAAGCCGCAGCGCATGCGCTGGGCAAACTCTTGAAGTACTGCGGGGAGAACAATGTCCTCTGGGGCACCGACTCGATCTGGTATGGCTCCCCGCAGGATCAGATCCAGGCGTTCAGGGCATTTCAGATCGCGCCCGAATTGCGCGCGAAGCATGGATATCCTGAAATGACACCACAGCTTCGCGCTAAAATTTTCGGGCTCAGTGCGGCGAAAGTGTACTCGATTAACCCCGACGAGATAAAGCGGTACGCCGGCCGCGACCGTATCACCCGCGACCGCCTCGGTTACCTTGAGCATCCCGAGCCGCACTTCCTCACCTACGGACCAAGAACGCGGCGTGAATTCCTCAATCTGCCCGGGGCCGGAAAACCTTAACGGCAAGGTTGTCTTTACATTAATCTGACGGCAGCCATCGCAGCGTCAAAATATTATCCGCATCCCGTTCCACCCCGGTCCCGAACTTTTTGCCTTCCCTGTTCAGGATATCCCTCAGCCAAACAGTATCCTCACGAGACGTGCGATTTAGCCTGAAATGTTTAACCTGCATGGGAATCATTTGCAAGCTGATCAGCCTGCCGGTCGAGCGGTCCACGCTGACAAAATACATCAGGGCCAGATCGCCCCTGTAAGCTTCATGACCCGAGATCCCTTCATAATCGTTCAGAAAATCGCCGCAACCGTAAAGGATGAGCTTTTCCCGGTAAACCTCAATCCCCTTCACGTGGTGGGACGAGTGGCCATGAATAATATCAACGCCTGCTTCATCAATTAGCCGACAGGCAAATTCGCGTTGCTCGCGGGGCACTTCGTAGCCCCAATTGCTGCCCCAATGAATTGAGGCGATGACAATATCGTTCTCCGATTTTACTTGCTCAATCCGATCTCGAATGTCCCGGATCGTTTCCTCGGAAAAATCCCGCAACAAATTTACCCCGGGCTTGTTCGCCGAAACGGTCCAGCTCCAGGGTATGCCGCTTGTTTCCGAACCGAAAGAGAAGACAAGCACCCTCCCTTTTCCAGGGATGGTCATCATTGCGGGAGCCTGGGCATCTTGAATATTCCCGCCCGCTCCTGCCGTTTTAATTCCGGCCATTTTCAAAGTTTTCAGCGTCTCGGCGAGGCCTGGATACCCCCAATCCAAAACGTGATTATTCGCAAGTGCGCAACAATCGATGCTTGCCGCGGTGAGACAGGGAATATTATCCGGGTGCATCCGATAATTGACTGCCTTATCCTCCGCTGCATCGCTTCGGGTTACGGCGGTCTCCAGATTTATGATGCGCACATCGGGGCTTCTTCGCTCCAATTCAGCAAGGGCATCACCCCAGATGTAGGAAAAGTCCACAGGTTTCGGAATCGGGCCGTTCGCGTCTTCGGCAAGTTCCACGTAGCCGGCCGCGCTTTTCATGTACCGCTCGTAGAGAATGGGGTTCCCGTGATTAGGCAAGACCTGGTCAATACCCCTGCCGGTCATGACATCACCGCATAGAAATAGCGTGGCGGGTTCGGGAATTCGTGATGCCAATCCGACCGATTCCTGTTCACCATCTTTCGCGGAAACCTCGGCTTTACAGGCACCGACACTCACGCTATTGTTATTGTTTGTCACTGTCTGCGCATAACTTGGGCGTGTCATCATTGCGAACGCTGAGGCAAGTGTATACACCATAAATTCACGCCGCTCCAATCGATGTTTTATATGCTTTGCATTTTCACGATTCTGCATGGCATAACACTCGCATGTAGGGCATGCTTTTCTCACAATCGACAATCAGCGCAAGTTCGACATTACAGGATATCTGCGTTTCGCTTGAATTCATTTTTTGGTGGCGTGACGGGCCCACATGCTTGCTCAACTCAGGCTTGCTGAAGCGGGCAGCCTGTTGGACTGTTATACTTTCCGGCCAGTCTGGCAGATCATAGACGCACATTGCGTCTTTCCGCCGACTGGCATTAAGCTCTTATGCAGTCTGACAAGTTTTGGTGCTCCAAGTTGTGATGCTGTTTAACAAGGATGAAATATGCGTTACTGGCTGATGAAATCGGAACCATCCGACGTAAGCGTCGATGACCTTGCACTGATGCCTAGGCACACGGTGGCCTGGTACGGTGTGCGCAATTATCAGGCACGCAATTTCATGCGTGATCAGATGCGCATGGGTGATCGGGTTTTTTTCTACCATTCGAGCTGCGAACGACCGGGGATCGCCGGGATTGCCGAGGTTTGCAAGCCCGCATACCCCGACGCTACCCAGTTCGATCCCGGCAACAAATATTTTGATCCAAAGGCGACGCCGCAAAATCCGCGCTGGTTCAACGTCGATGTGCGGTTAATCAAGAAAACTCGCCTGATTGGCATCAAGGAACTACGAAATTATCCCGAGTTGACCACCATGCGTATCCTGCAAAAAGGTAATCGCTTATCCATCACGCCGATAGATCCCTCAGAGTGGAATTTCATTATGGGAATTTTATAATGACCTGCTTGCTGTCGATGCCACCTCCAAACCTCGCTGCCTCCGAGAAGCACCTAAATTGAAAACCCATTGCAGCAAAACTTGACGTGGAATGGTGGCCGGTCTATCTGCTATTGGGTGCAGTTGTCGGCTTCTTTGCCGGATTGCTGGGTATCGGCGGCGGACTAATTATGGTGCCGGTACTCACTTTCATTTTCAGCGCCCAGCATTTTCCTCCTGACCGTATTCTGCATCTCGCTCTTGGCACCACCATGGCGGCGATCATATTCACTTCCGCCTCGAGCCTTCGTGCACATCATGCTCATGGCGCAGTGAATTGGCAAATCGTTAAAACGATTACACCAGGAATCATCGTTGGCACATTGGGTGGAGCAACGCTCGTGAGCATGCTTTCGAGCGAGTTTCTGAGCATGATTTTTGTTGTCTTCATTTATTATGCTGCGACTCAGATGCTGCTGAAAATCACCCCCAAGCCCAGTCGCAGGCTCCCCGGCAAGGCGGGAATGTTCGGGGCGGGCAGCCTAATCGGCGCAACCTCCAGCTTTGTCGCAATTGGGGGTGGATTACTGACAGTCCCATTTCTCTCCATCTGCAATGTCAGGTTGCAACATGCTATCGGCACCGCCGCCGCAGTGGGTTTTCCCATCGCCGTGGCAGGGGCCATCGGCTATATCGCCAATGGCGCGGCACAATCTCAACCGCTGCCGGCATATAGCCTGGGATATGTTTACCTCCCTGCATTGGGCTGGGTAGTGCTCGCAAGTATGTTGACTGCACCCTTGGGCGCGAAAACCACGCATATCGTGCAGACAGCCACGCTCAGGAAAATTTTTGTGGTTCTGCTTTATTTGCTTGGAACAAAAATGCTGGTGGGATTTTTTTAGGAAAACAGATAATTGTCCAGACCTGGAACAAATGATCTCCGCAGTACCCATTTGTCCAGCGCCCCCGGTCTTGGCTGCATCACGTTTATTTTTCCGTCTGGATGATGCAATCAATCAGAGATGCTGATTGGGTTGTTTAGTAAGTTTATACGCCTGCGTCAGGCATTCAGCTACTGAGCCGTCGGAGGGCCTCCTCATATTTCTTCCTGGTCTTCGCGAGAACATCAGCGGGCAATGCGGGAGCGGGGGCTTTCTTATTCCAGTCCTGGGTTTCCAACCAGTCGCGCACGAACTGTTTGTCGTAGCTGGGCGGGTTTCTTCCTGGCGCATATTGATCGGCTGGCCAGAAACGCGATGAATCGGGAGTCAGCACCTCGTCTATGAGGTGAAGCCTGCCTGCGTCATCCTGGCCGAATTCGAACTTGGTGTCGGCGATAATAATGCCTTTTGTCATGGCGTAATCGGCCGCCTCGGTGTAAAGGGCGATGGCTTTATTCCGTACTTGCTCAGCGAGGTCCCTGCCAAGCAGTTTCTCTATTTCGGCAAAGGGGATGTTTTCGTCATGCGCACCCGCCGCAGCTTTGGTGGAAGGTGTGAAAATCGCTCCACCCGGCAACTTGGCGGCTTCCTGCAACCCGGCGGGGAGCGGGATGCCGCAGATCGCGCCAGTCTTTCTATAATCCTTCCATCCGGACCCTGCGACATAGCCGCGCACGATGGCTTCTATCGGCAACGGCCTCAATCGCTTTACGACAAATGCGCGGGCAGCCACCTGTTCGCGCTCGTCCTCTGCCACCACCGATTCGGGTGCGATGCCGGTAAGCTGATTGGGCATAATATGGCCGAGTTTTTCGAACCAGAAACCGGATAACGCGGTCAGCAATCTGCCTTTCCCGGGCACCGGGGTCGGCAGAATCACGTCGAATGCAGAAAGCCGATCCGTCTGGACAATTAATAATTTCCCTCCATTCACCGTATAAATATCACGCACCTTACCCCGATGCAGGAGAGGCAGGCTTTGTATGGCTGTTTCAAACAGTACGATTTGATCATTCATGATTTTCGGTGGCGGCTTATGCGCTATCAGCATCATGCGGGCGTGCTAAAGACGGTTTGATTTCCAGAGCAAGCTGCAACGCGGCATCTACCGTTTCGGCGAGTACGGTATAGTGCCCCATTTTCCGCCCGGACCGGGCGGCGCACTTGCCGTATAAATGTAATTTGACAAAGGGATGCCGCAGTGCCCGTTCCCAGTCCGGCTCTCCCTGCTGCCACAGGTCGCCTAATAAATTTACCATCACTGCCGCGCCGTGCATGGCGGTACTACCGAGCGGCATACCACAGAGTATTCGCACCTGTTGTTCGAATTGGGAAGTAACGCAGGCATCGATGGTGTGGTGCCCGCTATTATGGGGGCGAGGTGCAATTTCGTTCACCAGCAGCCGGCCATCGGCAAGCACAAAAAACTCCACGCATAACACGCCACGGTGATCGAGCTTTTCAGCGATTTGAATCGCTATTTCGCGTGCATTTTCAATAATTGCGGGGGATACTCTGGCGGGAATAATACTGGTATCAAGGATACCGTGGCAATGCTGATTCTCCGAAACGGGAAAAATGACCACCTTGCCGTCAAACCCGCGCGCCAAGATGACCGAAACTTCGCGCTCCAGCAGCAACAATTGCTCCAGCACACATGGCTCCCGATTCATGCTGGCGAATGCGCTGTCAAGTTCTGCTGCGCTATTTACCCGCACTTGCCCCTTGCCGTCATAGCCAAGCCGGCTCACTTTGAGAATCGCGGGAAATAAGCCGGGAAACAGCTCCGGACGTGCTTGCGATAATACGCCACCCAAGCCATGCGAATTGGGCGAATCCTGAATGACCACATATGGCACGACCCCAAAACCGTTGGCTGCGAGAAATTTCTTCTCCAGAATGCGATTCTGGGCAATCATTACGCTGTTTGCAGCGGGACTGACCACGCAGTGTTCGGCTAGGATTTCGAGAGACTCAGCCGGCACGTTCTCGAATTCCGTGGTGACCCCCGCACAGGTGGACCCAAGCTCACGCAATGCGTCGCTATCGAGGTAATCGGCACACAGGTGCCGGTCGGCTATGCTGCTTGACGGGCCGTGATCGGCCGGATCGAGTACGGTGACACGGTAGCCCATGCTTTGCGCCGCCATGATGAACATACGGCCGAGTTGACCACCACCGAGGAGCCCCAGCATCGCTCCCGGCATGATGCTCATAGTTCAGGCAGTGTCGTCGCCGCAACCGTTGCCGCCTGAGAGCTGCGGAACTTTGCAAGAAGCCTGGCAAGCTTTATATCCGCCAGTGCTAACAACGCAACCGCAAACAAGCCTGCATTGGATGCACCTGCTTCGCCGATGGCGAAAGTGGCAACGGGGGTTCCCCTCGGCATTTGTACGATGGAAAGAAGCGAGTCAAGGCCTTGAAGCTGCCTGGATGTAACCGGCACACCCAGCACCGGCACAATGGTTTTGGCAGCAATCATTCCGGGAAGATGCGCCGCACCCCCCGCGCCCGCAATGATGCATTTAAGCCCGCGTTTAACTGCAGCGTCGGCATACTCGAACATGCGGTCCGGTGTGCGATGGGCAGAAACCACTTCGGCTTCATACGGCACGCTAAAATCCTTCAGTATACCGGCAGCATGCTTCATTATCTCCCAATCGCTACTACTCCCCATGACGATACCTACCAAGGGTTGTTTCATTCAGCCCCCTTTACAAATCCAAATCCCGTCATGATAACGCGTTACTCAGGAAATTTATCGCTGATATATCAAATATATGCGATGCAAAAAAATTTTTCTGGCGCCCTCGTCTGGCAAATGGGCTGCAAACAGGCTCACTCAGAGGCGTTGAATTTATAGGATGCTCTGGCACCTATCAGGTTTAGTCGCGGAGCTTATTGCTTTCCTTGGAGGTGGAATCCACCAGTTCCTCAAGATCCTCGAGGTAGGGGAAACGCACATGCCCATAGCGTATGACCAGCACTGCCACCGCAACCAGCACAATGGAAGCAGAGACGCCCAGCAACCGGATGTTGTCCATTTCCTTGATATCCACAATCACGTAGCGCGCCATGGCCACCATTGCAATGTAAAGCGGAAATCGTACCGGCAGCTTTCCCGACTCGAAATATAACCCTACCATCGTCAGGATTTCCAGATAAAGAAACATCAGCAATAAGTCTGCCAGGGTAACCCTGGCGTTGTTGACCATCAACATGGTTTCCTGGTAACCCGCAAATATCGTGGCAAGGGCGATGACGATAAGTCCCGCACCTTCGAAGAAGTACAGGATGCGACGGGAATAGCCAGCGGTACGGGGACTCAGCATTTTTTTGTCAGGAACTGCCATGCAGGCAGCTGCCAATACTACCTCTTCCAGATGACAATTCCAATTTCGATTGAAAACCGATGCGATAATCCCTTGGCTGTCTTACTCGACAGATTTATTTGATGAATCTCTTCGCCAGGTTTTCAACTTCATTAATAATTCCGCGTCCACCCATTGGCTGCCATGCGTCGTTCCCTCAAGTACGGTAAATGGCTGCGCGGGTTCACCCAGGTCCGACAACACCGCTGCCGCACCTGTAAAGTCCTGCAGACGGGTATAATCGTTGACGGTAATCACCGTGTCCAGCCCCGCAGCGAGTGCCGCTCTCAGTCCGTTTTCCGAGTCTTCCACTGCAATGCAGTGTTCCGCAGGCAATCCAAGCTGTTCAAGTACCCAGTGGTAAATGTCGGGCTCGGGCTTTTTCCCAGGGACGATATCGCCTGCGCCGATGACGTCAAACCAGCCGGGGGAATCTTCTCCCAATGTAGATTTTAACAAGGAAGTGACGTTTTCCGGCGTAGTCGTGGTTGCAATGGCAATTTTTATTCTTGCATCGCGTAATTGGCGGATCAGGCGGGCAACGCCGGGGCGCAACGGCGTATCTCCACGTTCCAGCATGGCCACGTAATGCCTGGTTTTGGCCTTGTGCAAACCGGCGATCCAGTTGTCCAGATCGCTCCTGTCCAGATCGGCAGGAGCATATGCCTCCATATAATGACGGATGCGTTCTTTGCCGCCGGTAATCGCCAGCAACTCTCCATAGAGCTCTATGTTCCATTTCCAATCAAGGCCCAGTTCACCAAACGCGGCATTGAAAGCAAGGCGATGGCCATCACGCTCGGTATCCGCCAACGTGCCGTCAACGTCAAACAGTACCGCACGAACTGAGTTATCGTGATTTCTATTTTTATACGGCTTCATTGGTAGTAGTCCTCTCCACCCGCGACGAATCGTGATCATCAGTTTGATTCTTAAAACCTGGAACGCAATTCGCACGCTGCAAACGGTCCACAATGGCCATCCAGGCCGGGTGATCAGGAGGCGTCTCGATCAACAGGCGGTCGAATCGCGCTTGATCGAATCGTCGCAGGGTTGCATACAACCGGCTGCCGTAAGCCGCGGGTTCCCGGGGCATCGAAAAATTGAGAATGTTCTTGTTTTCCGGGTGGCGCAGGTGATGGCCTGACCACTCCATTATTACCACGCGCAATCCTGTACCCTCCAGTTCGAGAGCACGCTTCCATAAGAATGCCGTCGGGCAAAGCTCCAGTGGCGTTGCCGGAGCGTAATGTGAAACCAGGGCACCCGGCACGCGCACGGTGTGGTTTTCTCTTTCGGGCAGGAGCACGTTTCCATTCAGTATTTCTGCCAGGGCTTCCAGCGGAATACCACCTGGCCGTAACACGATGGCGGTCTGATTGCTAAAACCGACAATGGTACTTTCCAGACCAATCTTGCATGGCCCGCCATCCAGGATCATGTCCACTGTTTGGCCCAATTCCTCATGAACATGGGCTGCCGTTGTCGGACTGACATGCCCGAACCGGTTGGCCGAAGGCGCGGCAAGCGCTCCGTCAGCTCCCAGGGCGGTCAGCAAGGCGAGCGCGACCGGATGATCCGGCACCCGAAGCCCGACCGTATCCTGACCGCCGGTTACGTTTTTTGGTATGTGGCGGCTGCGCGGCAATATCAACGTCAACGGCCCTGGCCAGAAATGTCGGGCCAATTGCCAAGCCTGCTCCGGCACTTCCCGTGCCCAGTGGTGCAATCGGGATGCATCGGCGAAATGAACGATCAGCGGATGATCCGCGGGCCGCTTTTTGATTTCGAATATACGTTGAACTGCGGAAGAATTAGAGACGTCCGCCCCCAGTCCGTAAACCGTTTCCGTCGGAAAAGCCACTGTCCCACCTGCCCTCAACAGGGCAACAGCGGAACCGATCTGGCTATGCAGGTCCCGTTCCCTCATCGACGAATCATCCTTGCCGACAGCACGGCGTGATCGGAAATTTTTGACCATGGGTGGCCTTGATGCACCTGCGCCTTTACCACGTGAAAGCCGCGCACATAGATACGATCAAGGCGGAACAACGGCAGCGAGGAGGGATAGCTGCGCGCTGCCCTTCCTCCTGTAAACTCGAAGGCTTCAACAAGATTAAGCCGTTCAACCAGAATCCGGCTCGCCATTCCCCGCCAGTCATTGAAATCACCCGCGATAACCAGCGGCGCCTCCTGTGGGACCAACTGCTCGATGTGTTGTTCCAACGCCAGTAACTGCTGCGATTGTCCGCGCTTGAACAACCCAAGGTGAACACACACGCAGTGCAGATTTTCCGGCCAATTGGGAATGCTCATTTCGCAATGGAGCAGACCACGGCTCTCGAAACGGTGTGCGGAAACATCAACATTATCCCAATGCGTGATGGGATAACGGCTCAGAATCGCATTGCCGTGATGTCCCTCATCGTATACCGCGTTTTTTCCGTAGGCAAAATCGGTCCAGACCGAATCGGCCAAAAACTCATGCTGCGGGCCACGCGGCCAGTTTTCGAAACGCGCCGCGTGCCGTGTGTGCTCACCGACCACTTCCTGCAGAAAGATGATATCGGCGTCAAGGTTCCGCAAGTTGTCGCGCAATTGATGCACCACCATGCGCCGCTTGAAATGGGAAAAACCTTTATGAATATTGTAGGTAGCGATATGCAGTTTATCGGGCATGTGGTGAACGGGAGGCCTAGCTCGGCAGGCTGCCCGGAAGGCTGATATTTGTATCGCATCGAAACACCTGTGCCCCGTCAGCCATCGAAAAATGACGTTTTTTTACTATCACGAAGCCTCCAGCATCCGCTCCAGCGCGAGCCTCGCAAGTGCCGCTTCGGCCGCCGGCACTTTAATCTGATTCACCACTTTTCCCGCGACAAGATTCTCCAGCGTCCAGGCCAGATGCTGTGGATCGATGCGGGCCATGGTGGAGCACATGCATATCGTCGGCGCCATGAACTGCACTATTTTCCCTTCAGGCTTGAACTCCTCCGCGATGCGGCCAACCAGATTCAATTCTGTGCCGACCAGCCAGCGGGTTCCCTTCTCCGCTTCGCGAATGGTTTGAATGATGTACTCGGTCGAACCAACATAATCGGAATTTTTACATACCTCAAAACTACATTCCGGGTGTGAAATCACCTTTCCATCGGAGTATTGATTGCGGAAGCGCAGTATGTGCTGCGGCTGGAACATCTGGTGTACGGAACAATGTCCCTTCCATAACAAAATCTTGGCTTTCCTGATTTGTTCCGGAGTCAGACCGCCCATCGGCTCATCAAAATCCCATACCGGCATTTCGTCCAGCGGGATTCCCATCTGATGGCCGCTCCAGCGTCCAAGATGTTGATCGGGAAAAAACAGTACCTTTTCACGGCGTGAAAAAGACCATTGTAAGATCTTGACAGCGTTGCTGGAAGTGCAGACGATGCCCCCGTGCTCGCCACAGAAAGCCTTCAGGTCGGCTGCGGAATTAATATATGTCGCGGGAGTAACCGTTTCGTCAGGATCAAGCACTTCCGCCAGTTCGCGCCAGGCCCGCTCCACCTTGGAAAGATTTGCCATGTCAGCCATTGAACAGCCGGCGGCAAGGTCGGGCAGAATAGCGATCTGTTCCGGCTTGGAGAGAATGTCGGCGACCTCAGCCATAAAGTGTACGCCGCAAAACACCAGATAATCCGCATCCGTTCCGCCGGCGAGACGCGAAAGTTTCAGCGAATCGCCAGTGAGATCGGCATGTTTATAAACATCCGCCCGCTGATAATGATGTGCGAGTATCACCGCGCGCTTTCCCAGCGCGGCTTTGGCCTCAATGATCCGCTGCTCGCAGTCATCGTCTTTCAAAGTATCAAAACGGTCAAACGCAATGGCTTCTGCTAGCATGGTGACTCCCCATTTATCCAAACCATATAAGACCAAAATACCTGATATCGGTTCTTCCGGATTTTAAAAGCGCTTTCCGCTTCCACCCCTTCCCTTGGCCAGCATCCGTATCGCCTCCGCGTTACTTGAGGAGAAAACCTTTTCCGCCGCTTCGCTCCAGGGTAGCCAGATAAAATTCAAATGTTCTCTTGCGGCCACCGAAACCGGAACGGGTTCTGGCAATAGCAGCCCAAAAACATGCTCGGTATTGTGGATTACCTCTGGCGCGTAGCGCCAGCGCCATTCTTCAAAAATCTCGTATTCGTTCTGAATCTTCCAATCAGTCAGCTGATAGCGGGTTGCATCCAGCCCCGTTTCCTCCGCCACCTCACGTACCGCAGTTTGCGAAAGCGTTTCTCCCTGATTCTGGCTACCCGTGACTGATTGCCAATATCCCGGATGATCGGCTCGCTCCAGCAACAAAACTTGCCTATCGGGCGTATGGATGACTACCAGAACGGAAACCGGGATCTTGTGCATTTTCTCCGCGGGGGGCACAGGGAATCGAAAACTATTCCGGCTTACGGATAACCTGAATCGCTGCTTTTATCCGGATCGCAATGCTTATGCGGTCCCAGGATTCAATGTTTTTCGCATCCATTGCGAGCCGCCAAAACCCATGAAAATCGCAGTGCTTATGCGATCTCAGGATTCAATGCTTTGGTGCTTCCGTATGCCGTAACTTGATATGCAATTCCCGCAACTGCTTTTCACCCACCGCGCTGGGCGCATGGGTCAACAGGCATTGGGCGCGCTGGGTCTTGGGAAAGGCAATGACATCGCGGATCGATTCGGCGCCCGTCATCATGGTAACGATACGATCCAGACCAAACGCGATGCCTCCATGAGGTGGCGCGCCATATTGCAGTGCTTCCAGCAGAAAACCGAATTTTTCCTGCGCTTCATCCACCCCGATATTCAAGGCGCGAAATACCTTGGACTGCACTTCCTGCCGATGGATACGTACCGAACCGCCGCCAATCTCGGAACCGTTCAGCACCATGTCGTACGCCTTGGACAATGCCTTCTCCGGACTGATTTCCAGTAAATCCTCGTGACCATCGGCGGGAGAAGTGAACGGATGATGCAAAGCTTTCCAGCGATTTTCTTCCTCGTCATGTTCGAACATGGGAAAATCGACTACCCACAAGGGCTTCCAGCCGGATTCCGCGAGCCCCAGGTCATGCCCAACTTTGGCACGTAGCGCGCCTAGCGCCTCATTCACCACCTGGGCCTTGTCTGCGCCAAAAAATATGAGATCACCATTCTTTGCACCCGTACGCTCAAGAATGATTTTTACCACCGTATCCGACAAGAATTTCAGTATCGGCGACTGCATGCCTTCGAGGCCTTTCTCCAGCGCATTGACCTTAATATAAGCAAGGCCCTTCGCCCCGTATATCGCAACGAAACTGGTGTAGTCGTCGATCTCCTTGCGTGATATTTCACCGCCGCCGGGCACGCACAATGCCGCGACCCGCCCACCCGGCTTCTGCGCAGCCTCGCGGAAGACCTTGAACTCCACTTCCTCCATCACGTCGGTCAACTCGGTCAGCAACAGCGGTACGCGCAAGTCTGGCTTATCTGAGCCGTATCGGGACATGGCTTCAACGTATGTCAAGCGCGGAAAGGGATTTGGCAGATGAATATTCATTACGCTTCTAAACAAACCACAAATCATCTCCTCCATCAGCATCATGATCTGGGTTTCATTCAGGAAAGACGTCTCGATATCAATCTGCGTGAATTCGGGCTGACGGTCGGCACGCAAATCTTCGTCGCGAAAACATTTGGTAATCTGGTAATAACGGTCGAACCCCGCGATCATCAATAGTTGTTTGAACAGCTGAGGCGACTGCGGCAGCGCAAAAAAATGCCCGGTATTGACGCGTGACGGCACCAGGTAATCCCGCGCACCCTCCGGCGTGGATTTAGTTAGTATCGGCGTTTCCACATCGATGAAGCCGTGCTGATCGAGAAAGATGCGAACCGCCATCGCCACCTGATAGCGTAACCGCAAATTTGCCTGCATCTGAGGACGCCGCAGATCGAGGTAACGGTGTTCCAGACGCACGGCTTCGCTCAAATTCTCATCGTCCATCAGAAATGGCGGCGTCAGCGAACTATTGAGGATCTCGATAGACTGTACAAGGACTTCAATCCCGCCACTGATCAGATTAGGGTTAACCGTCCCGTCGGGGCGATTGCGCACCCTCCCGACAATTTTAAGCACAAACTCGTTGCGGATTTTTTCAGCGCTTTGGAAAGCGGTTACATTGTCGGGATCGCACACCACCTGCACCAGACCTTCACGATCACGCAAGTCAATAAAAATCACACCACCGTGGTCGCGGCGACGATGCACCCACCCGTAAAGAGTGACTGTCTGATTCAGATGATTGGCATCGATGAGGCCGCAATAACCAGTGCGCATAACGTGTTGGGTATCAGGAAAATCAGGAATCAGGACTTGTCGCTCGATGGCGCGGAGCTAACAGGGGCGGCACTATTGAGCAACGCTGCTTGTGATTGACTGGAGTGCTTTTTACCATTGCCGGGGGCAACTACACCCATGGAAATAATATATTTCAGCGCTGAATCCACGCTCATATCGAGTTCGATCACGTCACTTCTCGGCATCATCAAGAAAAATCCGGACGTGGGATTGGGCGTAGTCGGCACGTAGACACTCACATACTCTCCCTTGAGATGGTTAGCCACGTCACCGCCTGGGTATCCAGTCATAAACGCAATCGTCCATGATCCCTGGCGCGGATATTGCACTAGCAGCGCCTTGCGGAAAGCCTCGCCCTGGCTGGAAAATAACGTGTCACTGACTTGTTTCACGCCATAATAAATCGACTTTACCACGGGGATTCGCCACAAAACCCCTTCCCAGAATAATACCAACCGCTGACCGATAATATTGGTCGTGAGCAAACCTGTGATGAATACCACCAGCAACGTTAACACCGTGCCAACACCGGGAACATACATGCCAACCAGAACTTCGGGATGGAGGCTGGCGGGTAATAGCAACAGCGACTGATCCATGGTGCTAATCAGAAATTTCAGCGCCCAGGCGGTAATGCCGAGAGGTACCCAGATCAGAAGCCCGGTAATGAAATAACGTTTCATATTGAGCGATACTCGTACCAGGTATCAGTCAGCAGCGCAAGCCGGAGAGGCGGCACCCGTGGCAGCAGTTGTGGTAACGGTTTCATTCTTTTTTGCCGTCGGCACTTCTGCATCCGGCTTGGATTTTGGCTTCGTGCCATTCTTGAAATCGGTAGCATACCAGCCGCTGCCTTTCAACTGAAAGCCCGCTGCGGACATCAGTTTCGTGTAAACATTGCTGCCGCACGCGGGACAAGCTGCAACTGGCGCGTCATTCACTTTCTGCAGATATTCTTTTTCAAACCCACAGGACCCACAGCGGTATTCATAAATTGGCATGACAACCTCCAGCAAAGCGGAATTTGAAAAAAACAGGATTATACCTCAACCACTTGAAAATATGGGCTGTCAGCGGGATTACAAGAGGCCCCCACAATTATAAGAGCGCCTCAAAACGGTTACCGGCAGGTTTTGTTATCGAGTAAAACGTAAAGCGGGCAATGTTTCACGCGCAAATAGCGGGATTGGCGCAAATCAGGTCCGGGCTGGCGCACAGAGTATGCGTAAGGCGTGCTTATCCATGGACGTTTATGGTGTAATCATCGCGGTTGAGAGAGTGATAAGGGTTTTCCTGACAAAACCGGGTAAAAGCCAGGTTTCCAGCTTCAGTTTCTGAAACGGCTTCGATATCGTAATCGGCAAGGATGCCGCTGTAATTAGGCCTATCCTCTATCGACGGTTGAACAGGTGTGATTAATACCTTGTATATCATTTCATGCCTCCGTTTTATATTTTTCATCATCCTATCCCTTGCCGGTCTTTGCATCAAGGATTAGACATTGAAACGAAAATGCATCACATCACCGTCCTTGACCACGTATTCCTTCCCCTCCAGCCGCATCTTCCCCGCTTCCTTCGCACCCTGCTCGCCGTTGCAGGCAATGAAATCGTCGTACGCGATGACCTCGGCACGGATGAAACCTTTCTCGAAATCGGTATGAATCACGGCAGCTGCCTGGGGCGCGGTATTTCCTCTGGATATCGTCCATGCGCGCACTTCCTTTATGCCGGCAGTGAAGTAGGTTTGCAGTCCGAGTAGTTGGTAGGCGGCCCGAACCAGGCGATTCAGCCCCGGTTCTTCCAGATTCATATCAGCGAGAAAGATTTGCTTGTCCTCGTCCGGCATCTCCGCAATTTCCGCTTCCAGGGCCGCGCAGATCGCCACGACCGGCGCGCCCTCGCGGGCAGCATATTCTTCCACACGCGTCAGCAGCGGATTTTCAGTAAAACCCTTTTCGTCGACATTGGCCACATAGACGGCTGGTTTGGCGGTTAGCAGGCATAGGGGCTTTAGCAATTGTTGCTGTTCTGTATCAAGCCCCAAGCTTCTGGCGGGTTTGCCCTGATCGAGGTGCGCTCGTGTCATTTCCAGCAGCGCCACAAACTTGACTGCCTCCTTGTTGCCGGACTTGGCGAGCTTGGTTTCGCGTTGCAGCGCCTTTTCCATCGTCGCCAGATCAGCCAGGGCGAGTTCGGTCTGTATGGTCTCGATGTCCGAGATCGGATCGACATTGCCGCTGACGTGTACCACGTTGTCGTTGACGAAGCAGCGCACCATGTTGATGATGCCATCAGTTTCACGGATGGTGGCGAGAAACTTGTTACCCAGCCCTTCCCCCTTGGATGCACCGGCGACAAGGCCGGCGATGTCGACGAACTCGACGATGGCAGGCTGCACTTTTTGCGGGTTGACGATCGCGCTGAGTTTTCCCAAACGCTGATCGGGTACTTCGACGATGCCGATATTGGGCTCGATGGTACAGAAGGGATAATTTTCCGCGGCTATGCCGGCCCTTGTCAGGGCATTAAACAGCGTGGATTTTCCTACATTGGGCAGACCGACGATACCGCACTTCAGGCTCATAAGTTTATCGAATTTAAAGTGACAGGGCCCCAAGCCCCATTTACGAAAGAGGAAAAGGGAACGAAGGTGCTAAACATTCATCAAGATTTACTTTTGTCCTTTTCGTCTGCTTTCGTATGCAATTTCAGCATGGCCGCCTGGCAGTTATCTTCTGCAATAAGCGGCCAGACCTCCAGGCTACGGCTGATCGATTCGTCTATCAGCAGCGCTTCTTCCTTGCGCGGCGGCTGCAATACATAATTCACCACCGCATTTCTGTCCCCGGGATGACCAATACCGATGCGCAGACGCCAGAATGCCTTGGTAGCAAGATGCGCGGCAATATCTTTCAACCCGTTGTGTCCGCCCAGCCCACCGCCCAGTTTCAGTCTGGAGACACCTGGAGGCAGATCCAGTTCGTCATGAACCACGAGAACCTCTTCAGGCGGAATCTTATAAAAATGGCATAAAGCCGCAACGGATTTCCCGCTGAGGTTCATGTAGGTCTGGGGGTTGAGCAGCCACAGCTCTGAATCACCTTGGCTGATGCGCGCGCATAAGCCGTGAAACCTCGCCTCCGCTTTCAAAGGCATGTGCAATTCGTCCGCCAAGCGGGAGACCCACCAGCTCCCGGCATTATGGCGAGTCACGGCATATTCCCTACCTGGATTGCCAAGGCCGACGATGAGTTTCATCGAACGTTGAATAGCTTACTTATTTATTTTATTTACTAAAAATAAAGGGCTAAAAGGAGGACCGCCGAAACCAGGGAGCCTCCAAATAAGCCCTCTGCGGATGCGACGGCGGCTTTGCAGATGGAATGCAGGAAAGGGACGACGCGGATGATACCTCCCTTCGCTGGCAGCCTGACGAGGCAGGTCGCCCGGCAAAGCCACCGTCCCTTCCCTCAGCTGGCAAATAGGCGGCAAATCGGGTGCGCACCATGTTGCACTCCTTGGCATCGTAGGTTAACCACGACCTGTGCGCCTTGCGATCATCCCGATTTTGCCGCAACGCGCCCACGGAAGACTGATTCAGAGATTCCCTGACTCCGCGTGGTGCATTGAAAACCAGGGATTATTTCTTCTTTCCGCTGTCTTTCTTCTCGCCTTCCTTTGCCTCAGCCTCTTTCTTCTGTGTAGTCGTCGGGATATCCGCAGCAGCCACGGCGGCGGCAGCCTCCTCGGCAGCCACAGCCCGGGGGATGACGATGGTCGCCACGGGCAAATCCTCGCCTTTGATCAATATGGGAATTTCCACATCCTGCGGCAGCTTGAGATCGCTCAAGTGCAGGGTATTTCCGGCGGCCAGGTCGATCAGATCAACCGTAATGAATTCAGGCAGGTCTTTCGGCAAACAGGAAACATCCAGTTCGGTGAGCACATGGCTGACGATACCGCCAGACAATTTCACGCCTGGCGCAACGTCCGCATTAACAAAGTGCAGCGGCACTTTCATATGTATTTTCTTGTTCTTGTCCACACGCTGAAAATCAATATGCAGCACTTGCAATTTGAACGGGTGCATTTGTATATCACGCAAGAGCACCGGCTCCTTCCGCCCCTCCAAATCCATCGACAGGATGGAAGCATGGAAGGCTTCCATCTTTAGCTTGTGATAAAGACTGTTATGATCCAGTTCGATCGCTTGCGCCGGACCGTCTCCGCCATAAATGACTCCCGGCACCTTGCCGGAACCACGCAGGCGGCGGCTCGCACCTTTGCCCTGTAACGTGCGCTTGTTGGCGCTGATTTCAATTTGCATCTTGCTTTCTCCAGAATGGGGAGCATCCGCGACCAGATGACTCCGATTAATAAACGCTTACTCCTTACTCCATGAACAATGAACTCACCGAATCCTCGTTACTGATCCTTAACATCGTTTCCGACAGCAGGCTTGCCACACTCAGCTGATGAATGCGAACGCAGGCTTTGGCATCCTCACGCAGTGGAATGGTATCGGTGACAACCAGCTTGTCGAGTGAGGAATTCTCAATCCGCTCCACCGCTTTGCCGGATAATACCGCATGAGTACAATAAGCCAGCACGCTTTCAGCGCCCTCCTCTTTTA
>JBOIFK010000081.1:0-5722 GCA_050741585.1 Nitrosospira sp. | reverse complement strand
CTTGAAGAATCGATGCGAAAAAGTGACTGGGCGAGGACAGATTTTGACGATCTTGAAGACCAATAGTTGTTCTATTGGTCGAAAAAGCGGTGAAATATGCACCGTCCAGACGCTTTTGCAGCCGATTTCCTTTAAGTCCGACAGGCTGCTAGGAAACACGAACCCGATGTAGGGTGCCAATAAGCGAAGCGCATTGCGCCGTATGCAAATACGTCCGGCTCCACCTCGATACCGTTGCCATATCCGGTTACCACATCGCATTCCGACTTGGTGCGCGTGGATCCGTATGGAAACGCCATTCCCTGTCACCTTGTAGCCAGGTAATTTTGCCGATTTATCCTGATCGCATTACCGGACTGCTCCCGGGGGAATTCAAAGGATTGACAGACGGCGCGATGCACTTTGCTTATCGACGCCTACGCCTTCGTACGTCGATACGCTATAATGCCGGTCTTTTCGGCCTCGACAATGCCCATGCTGCAAGGAAACGATCTCGAATGCGTGCGTGGCGACCGCAGGTTATTCCGCGACGTCAATTTTTCCCTCGAAGCAGGCGGATTGATGCAGGTCCAGGGACCCAATGGCAGCGGAAAAACCAGCCTTCTGCGCATGCTGTGCGGACTGGCGATACCCGCGCACGGGAAAATCCTCTGGAACGGTGTTGAAATTCGTTCACTGGGGGTCGAGTATTACGGCGCAATGACGTATCTGGGCCATTTAGGCGGCGTGAAGGATGATCTGACCGCTATCGAGAACCTGCGCATTTCCAGCGCGCTGGGGGGGACCGAAATCGATGAAAGCAAGGCGCATGAGGCGCTGCAGCACATGGGGCTGGGGGGGCGCGAGTTATTGCCGGCCAAGGTATTGTCGCAGGGACAGCGGCGCCGGGTGACCTTGGCGCGCCTGTTGGTATGCGGCACCGTGTTATGGATACTGGATGAGCCGCTGACGGCTCTGGACACGACCGCCGTGAAGCTGGTGCAAGGCTTGATGGAGCGGCATTTGGAGCACGGCGGCATGATCGTGATGACAACGCATCAGGAGATCGAGATCGCCGCCGTTGCAATCCAGCGGCTGCAACTCGCCTGATGTTTCTCTGGATAATCCAGCGCGACCTCCTGCTCGCGATGCGGCGGCGGTCGGATGTCCTGACGACGCTGTTTTTTTTCATCATCGTGGTGAGCCTTTTTCCCCTTGGCGTGGGACCGGAGATGAACATGCTCCGAATCATGGCGCCCGGCGTGGTGTGGGTGGCCGCACTACTGGCCTCGATGTTGTCGCTGGGCCGGATGTTTGCCAGTGACCACCTGGATGGCACGCTGGAACAAATGCTGCTCTCCCCCCAGTCGCTCCCCCTGCTGGTGCTGGGCAAAGCCCTGGCTCACTGGCTGGTCACGGGCGTGCCGCTCGTGCTGATGGCGCCGGTGCTGGGTATCCAGTATGACCTGCCCGCGGAAGCGCTGCTGGTACTGACCGCTTCGCTGCTGCTGGGAACGCCGGTTTTAAGCCTGATTGGCGCCATCGGCGCGGCGCTGACCCTGGGATTGCGAGGCGGCGGCGTGCTGGTTTCGCTATTGGTGTTGCCTCTGTATATTCCCATATTGATTTTTGGCGCCGGCGCGGTGGAAGCAAGCACGGCGGGCCTGGGAGCGGGCGCGCACATGTCGCTGCTGGGCGCCTTTCTGCTGGCATCCCTGGTACTGGCGCCGTGGACGGCGGCAATATCGCTGCGAATTTCGATGGAATGATTTCAACGAAACGAAGAAAGCGATTCTGAATTTAGGGTTTTTAGTTTAAAATTGGGAGTTACACACCAACGTTAAAATCTGAGACACAGGATTTAATAAGGATTCAGTATTTTTTAACATGGCCATTAACTGGTTCAAATATTCTTCGCCGGCAAGTTTCTATTTCCTTGCCGGTAAAATGATCCCGCTGTTTTCCGTTGCCGCAATTGTATTGTGCGCGGTGGGGCTTTATATCGGCTTTTTTGTAGCGCCCACTGATTTTCAGCAGGGTGAGGCCTACCGTATTATTTTCATCCATGTACCCGCTGCCTGGATGTCCATGTTCCTTTACGTGGTCATGGCGATGTGGTCCGGCATCGGCCTTGCGTTCAATACCCGGCTTTCTTCCATGATAGCAACGGCCATTGCGCCGACAGGCGCAATGTTCACCTTTCTTGCCTTATGGACCGGCGCGCTGTGGGGCAAGCCCATGTGGGGCACATGGTGGGTATGGGATGCGCGCCTCACCTCCGAATTGATCCTGCTGTTTCTCTATATCGGCTTCATGTCGCTGCAGGCGGCAATCGATGACCCGCGCCGGGCCGATAAAGCCGGCGCGATGATCGCCCTGGTGGGCGTGGTTAACATACCAATCATCTATTTCTCGGTAAAATGGTGGAACACCCTGCACCAGGGAGCCTCCGTCAGCATTACCCAATCGCCAAAAATGGCGACCACCATGTTGACCGGCATGCTCATCATGTCGCTTGCATGCTGGATGTATGCCATCGCCGTGGTGTTGATACGCACGCGTGCGATTATCCTGGAGCGCGAACGCCATACGGTGTGGGTAGGCGAGCTGCAAGGGGCAACGCCGTGATCTGGGCCAGTTTGTCGGAGTTTCTGGATATGGGCGGATATGGGTTTTATGTGTGGGGGTCCTACCTGGTAGCGTTTATCTGCATTGCCGGAGAGATTATCCTCGTTTTTAACCGCAAGCGAACTTTGCTCAGACATTTAAGTCTGATTCATCAGTCAACTAAACAAGAGAAGGGAAATGAAACCACGTCATAAAAAACTGGCAATCATCGCTTCGAGCGTGACTGCGTTAGGCGTTGCTTCCGTGCTGGTGCTGAATGCATTCCAGAGCAATCTGGTATTTTTCTTCAGCCCCACCCAGGTGGCGGCCAACGAAGCTCCTGTAGGCAAGAGCTTTCGTATCGGCGGCCTGGTGGAAGAAGGCAGCGTCAAGCGCCAGAGTGATGGCGTGACGGTGAATTTCGTTGTCACCGATACCGCAAAAGTGATCCCGGTGGTGTACACAGGCATTCTTCCCGACCTTTTCAAGGAAGGCAAGGGCGTCGTAGCCCAGGGAAAATTGAATGATGGCATTTTCCGTGCGGACGAAGTCCTTGCCAAGCACGATGAAAATTACATGCCCCCCGAAGCGGCAACCGCGCTGGAGCAGGCGGACAAGGCGCGGAAAACAGTATTGGTACAATAGCGCAGAGCCCTGGCGGAGACAGGAAATCTCTCTCCTAAACTCGAATTGTGGCTTACCGGCCATGGATTGATCCACAACCCTAGTCCTTAAAATCCCTTAGCCCATTAAATTATGATTCCAGAACTCGGTAATTTCGCTCTTATCCTCGCATTGCTGCTGGCGCTTATACAAGGCACATTGCCCATTGTTGGCGCGGCCCGTGGTATTCCCTCATGGATGGCGCTGGCCCGGCCCGTGGTTCAAGGGCAATTTGTATTTATCGCCATCGCATTCTTTTGCCTCGCCTATTCGTTTATCAACAATGATTTCTCGGTGATAAACGTCGCGCAAAACTCCAATTCAAGGTTGCCGCTGGAGTATCGTTTTGCGGCAACCTGGGGATCGCACGAGGGTTCATTACTGCTATGGGTATTGATGCTGGCGTCCTGGTCCGTCGCCGTCAGCGTATTCAGCCGCCGGCTGCCGGACGACATGGTGGCGCGCGTGCTGGGCGTCATGGGGCTGGTAAGCGTGGGCTTCCTGCTGTTCATGCTGTTTACTTCCAACCCCTTCGACCGCATGCTGCCAGGGGCGCCGGAAGGAAGCGATCTTAATCCCCTGCTGCAGGACCCCGGCATGGTATTTCATCCGCCCATGCTCTACATGGGTTACGTGGGATTTTCAGTAGCGTTTGCCTTCGCCATTGCGGCGCTGCTCAGCGGACAACTGGACGCCACCTGGGCGCGCTGGTCGCGCCCCTGGACGACTGTTGCCTGGTCATTCCTTACGATCGGCATCATGCTTGGCAGCTGGTGGGCTTATTACGAACTGGGCTGGGGCGGCTGGTGGTTCTGGGACCCGGTGGAGAATGCGTCTTTCATGCCATGGCTGGTAGGCACCGCCCTGGTCCACTCGCTGGCGGTCACCGAAAAACGCGGCAGCTTCAAGAGCTGGACCGTATTGCTGGCGATTTGTGCATTCTCGTTAAGCCTGCTGGGCACGTTCCTCGTTCGCTCCGGCGTACTGACATCTGTTCATGCTTTCGCCACCGACCCCAAGCGAGGTATATTCATCCTGGCATTCCTGGTGATTGTCATCGGCGCTTCGCTGCTGCTGTTTGCATGGCGGGCACCCAAGATCGGGTTGGGCGGAAAGTTCGAACTGCTGTCGAGAGAATCCCTGTTGCTTGGCAATAACCTATTGATGATGGTGGCGGCCGGCAGCATCCTGCTCGGGACCCTTTACCCATTGATCATCGATGCGCTCGAGCTTGGTAAACTATCGGTGGGCCCGCCCTACTTCGAGGCGGTATTCGTGCCATTGATGACGCCGGCGATTTTCCTGATCGGCGTCGGCCCGCTTGCGCGCTGGAAACAGGCCAGCCTCCCGGACCTGGCGGTGCGTTTGCGCTGGGCGTTTGCCGTGAGCATGGTGACTGCGCTGGTCATGCCGTTCCTCATGGGCGAATGGAAACCGTTGGTCAGCTTTGGCCTGCTGCTGGCTTTCTGGGTCATTGCCAGCATGGCCGTAAACCTGCGGCATCGCCTGCAGAGCAGCGGCAAGAAGGGCCTGTTCGCGAAACTTGCCTCGCAATCGCGCAGCTATTACGGCATGCATCTCGCGCATCTGGGCATCGCGGTATTCATTATCGGCGTCACGCTGGTGGGTGGTTACGAAACCGAAAAAGACGTGCGCATGGAAATCGGCAATACGGTCGAGGTGGGCGGCTATACATTCCGCTTTAACGGGGTGAAGAAAGAGCCGGGCCCCAACTACATGGCCGATATTGGCGAACTGGACGTATTGCGCAACGGTGAGAAAGTTCGCGTCATGCAGCCGGAAAAACGGACTTACACCGCTTCCGGCATGGCCATGACCGAAGCCGCGATAGACACGGGTGTGCTTCGCGACCTCTACGTTGCCCTGGGTGAGCCGCTGGAGAATGGAGCATGGGTGGTGAGGGTTTATCACAAGCCATTCGTTGACTGGATCTGGTTCGGATGCATATTGATGGCGGTGGGAGGTTTTCTGGCGGTGTCCGACCGGCGTTACCGCCTGGCGATGCGCGAAAAGCGTCAGCCCGTCGATGACAAGAGAATCCCGGCTCCGGTTTCGGCGAGCCCGGTTTCCGTGCCTCCCCTGATAGCCCGGAGCAAAAAGGCGTGACACGTTTTCTGCTACCGCTGGTAGCATTTCTTGTCCTTGTTGTGTTTCTGCTCATCGGGCTCAATCTCAATCCGCGCGAGGTCCCCTCGCCGCTGATCGGGAAACCGGCCCCCGATTTCCAGCTGCAGCAATTGCACGAACCGGAAAAGACGCTTGCTTCCAAAGATAACCTGGGCAAGGTATGGCTGCTGAACGTATGGGCCTCGTGGTGCGTTTCCTGCCGCGAAGAGCATCCGCTGCTGGTTGAATTGGCCCGGTCCGGAATCGTCCCGGTCTATGGCCTCAACTACAAGGATGAGCGGGACCTGGCCTTGCAATGGCTCAGGCAGTTCGGAGACCCTTACAC
>JBOIFK010000080.1:0-4592 GCA_050741585.1 Nitrosospira sp. | reverse complement strand
GCCCTCGCTCACCCAAGGATATTTTTTGTCTGTTCGCAACAGAAATGGCCCGGAGTTTTTAAGCCCTGGAGCCATTAATCATCACTTATTCTTGTGGCTTTGACTGCCAGCCTTTGCGTGTTGCTGGGAAGTTCCACCGCGGGCTGAATGAGAGCCAGATCCTGACTGGTTACCCTTGCCCTTCCGATTTGAGCTATCAGTTTTATCGCCTCCCTGCTCAGCCTTTTCGTGCCTTATGGGATCCGTCGGTAAATCACTGGCCGGATCTCTGCGACGGTGGCTACTCTCCCTGGTAGGATCAGGGTGAAGTGTTCGGTGGGAGGACGTGTTTTTCCTTGAGTCATAGCAATCTCCTGACAATTAATAATTGATTCAGAATGTTCAGTCTCCCGCCCCGTAGGAGCGAAGCGTACTATGAGAAAATTTTTTGGATAATTCGGTGCGGAGCCGCACCTATCAATTTATTTGTTGAATCGACTTCAACCACTTCGATGGTGGACCAGAACCAATCCCTACTGAAGGTACACGTTAAAGAAGCGGCGTAGCAAGCCGTTATTGATGAGAATGCCCACATTGATACTCTGGCGAAGTACCTTAGTCCAATGGGAATCAAACTGATTGCCAGAATGTGCACGGCAACGTTTGATGCCGCCCTTCTGGAGAAGAAGAATGAAAAAGTTGTTGATTGTGTTTTGGTTGACTTTCCTTGGCTCCCCCGTTTGTTCTGCGCTCAGCTCAGCTGACCCTTCACGAGCGATCGCTGAAACCTCCTTGCCTGCTTCTATTAATAGCTTCTTTCGGTGAGCGTGCAAATGAAAAGCTTATCCGCATTGATGTTTATGTTTCATGTTTCTCAGTTCGGGTTATGCTGTCTTCATGGTCGCGAAATAACCATATAAAAGAATGTGGATTTGTTCCAAATCGGGACCTCTAGATGGCGCATGGGCACGAGGTCGCGTGGCGCGCATCACTACGGCGCGTGCACGGTTTGACGAAAAGAGATCGACTTGTAAGGATCGATCGAGGGCTGTTTGACCAGCCGCACCTTCCCAACCAGGCCGCTGGTCTTCACAGGATCAAACTAATTCCAATTGTCTGGTTCAGCTCACTGAACATCTCTGACCTGAGGGTGGGGAGATGTTCATATCTAATCCCCATTTCAACCTCGCCTGGGCTACTTGAAAATCCTTATCCGAAAGCGCCCGAGACCGGCGACCAACACATCCGCGCTCCGAGCAGCTCTTAAGCCTGCTTGGTTCGCTTAGGAATAATGCCGCGCTCAAATTCGGCAGTGCCGCGAAAATATGAAAGGCGAGTTTCCCACCGGGCACACGCCCATCTGGCGGCAGCGATTGCCGAAGGCCACGCCGGTGTATTAGATCCCTGGTCGCGATGATGAATGACCTGTTCGGGGCGGCGTTGTTACAAAGCGTGAGTCTGTCAACGAATAACAACTTAGTCCGTTAGAGCTACCTATGCAGCAGGAGGCATCGCCTTACTTTGCCACTGCAATTTCAGCTTTACTAAAAAGGGCATTATTTTATCTACGCTCCACTCCACTATGGAAAAACTCAATATTGCTTATACATGTAATGTAAGAAAACCGGGCATGGAAGGCGAGCGCTTTGGTGAATTCGAAAGTCCGGCCACCATCAAGGCAGTAATAGCAGCGCTAGAACGCACCGGTGCGAATGTGGAACTGATTGACGTTGGTCCTGATATTTATCATCAACTCGAAAGGCGCAAGAACCATATCGACTTGGTCTTCAATAACGCAGAAGGTCTCGATGAGAAAGAACTGCGCGAAGCGATTGTTCCATTCTTTTGTGAATACCTGCACATCCCTTATACCGGCAGCAGTCCCAAGACCTTCATTAATAAGATGGATAAAGCAACGGCAAAAAAGATCGTCTCATATGGCGGCGTGCCGACCACAGAATTCCAACTCATGATGCCGGGAGAGCCACTCGAAGATTTATCCTTTCCGCTGATGGTCAAGCCCCGCAGTGAAGGGACGAGCATTGGGATCAGTCAAAAAAGTAAAGTACATGATCTTCTGGAGCTCGACGATGCCGTGACACTCATCTACAAGCGATTTAACGAATCAGCGCTCGTCGAAGAATTCCTGCCAGGGGATGAGTATACGATTGGCATTATCGGAAAATATGTGTTACCGATCCTGATGATCGACTACACAAAGATTCCGGGACAGCCGCAGGTGCGTGATCCATATGTAAAAGACATTGAAAATCCGTTTATCTCATATATTGCCTGGACGGAAAAAGCAAAAAGCTTCGCGAAGCTCGCCATCATGGCGCACGAGGCGCTTGAAGTGCGCGACTATAACCGCATGGATTTCCGCGAGCGAGACAGCCAACTCTATTTCCTTGAAGCCAACGTGATCCCTGGTATTCATCCAACCGAAGCTGACCTCACAAACATGTGCCGTCACGCAAATATCCCACATGACGACATGATTGCGCTGATCGTCCATACCGCGGTACAACGACTCTCCACGCTTTACCCGGCGCGATTCACAGGAAAGACTGAATTGCTTGAGGAATTAGCAGATCTTGCCATCAACAAGGTAACAAAAGCAGGGTCGATTATCTATCGTGATCGAATGTATACACTTCTAGGAGAACAAATAAGAGAGGACGGGGCATGATGATTGTGCCCATCACGAAAGAATTGCACCTGGAACTTGCGAAGATCGCTTTACAGGATATTGGTTCAATGTACCAATCTGCAATTTATGATGAATTGGAAGATGTTATAAGCGGCAAGAGCTTTGGCGTCTGCGCTTTAGACAATGGAAATCCTCTCGGCTACGCGGTTGCCAAAAAGACAGTCGATACATACCACCTACTTACATTCGCGGTCGACAGACACCATCGCGGCAGAGGGCATGGTTCTCTTATATTGGACGGTATTTTCGCCGAGATTGAGCAACAGGGAGGAAAAATCCTCAATGTCGTTACGGATGCCGATGCAAATGAAACCTTACGATTCTATCTTAGAAATGGTTTTTCCCTGGCCGGCATTGTTCAGGATGAATTTGTCTCAGGCGTTGCCCAGGCGCATCTCACAAGACGATTGGGGTATAAACCATAGCTAAGCATAGGAAACCTATTTCCTGGCCATTTCATAACAATGGATTCGTAAGCTTTCTCACTTTATAGAGACTATAGAGACAAGCAATGGCAGCATTACCGCGTATTGCTTCCTTGTCCCTCTTCAGTCATGAGGTTTCTCCGGTGGGTAAAAGTTTGAGAAATCGCATATTTCCACGCCTGTGAAATCTTCATGCCGGGCGCAGAAGATCCTCAACAGCTTTAATTTCCCCAGACGCGTCTTCGACGTTTCCACCGGCTCACTTCAATTATTCAATACCTGAAGCATGGGTTGCACTACGTATGCCATCTCCCGTCCTCAGTGCATGTGTTTTCAACTGAATCGGACGCTACAAGTAAGAGTAAAACTTTCCGGCAGGATTTGCCTGGAACCTTATGTGGAAATTGCTGGAAGTAGGCCAGGGCGGTCAACGGCCTGCCCACCCAACGCGTTAGACAAATCCTGCAGCGGTTGGAGGGATGTAATTGACCAAGGCGATACGTCTCGACAACGGCCCGGAACCCACTTCCATAGCGAAGCATGTACCCACGACGCGGTTGGAAGACTACCTCTGGCTGAGTCTGGCTAGGAACCGCTCGCAGCAAGAAACCCGGCTTCTGTACTGTCGACTTGGCGGTAGAGCTTACGAATTAACGAGGTAGACACGACCATGAGGATTAAAGCGACAAAGATCGATGGATGTGGCAATTCTTTCTTGATAGTAGATGAGATGAAAACTCCCCTGGTTGGAATTGATCGATCGCTGATTTCAAACGCACTGGCAACGCAGCATGAGACCGATGGCATTCTCTACGTGGATCGGCTGTATGGCGTTCCCACGATGAGGATTTTTGATAGCGATGGAACCGAAGAGACCATGTGTGGCAACGGTCTGCGGTGCGCAACGCGCTATTTACGCGATACGTATATTTCCAGTGATACGTTTTCTATTCTTACCGGGGATGGCAAGAAGGAGGTACGCGTAATCGATGACTTCATCGAGGTGAGTTTAGGTGAAGCAAGAAACTACCGGCAGATTAATCATCAGCTCCATTTTGTTTTTACCGGTGTTCCCCACCTGGTGGTCATTTGTTCGGAACTTGATGTGGCGAGCGCAAGGATATTTGGCAAATCCTTACGAGAAGAAAAATCTTTGATCGAACTGGTCGGTCATCCAGAAGGCGTCAACATCAATTTCATGTGGCGTAACCAGGAAGGTATTTCGGTGTGCACATATGAAGTGGGCGTTGAGGATATCACCAAAAGTTGCGGAACCGGAAGCGCGGCATGTGCATACGTGGCGGGCAATGTTTTTGGGATGACGCTGCCGCTCGTCGTGAATTCGCTGGGAGGAAGTCTACAAATTAAAGAGAGCAACGGGCACTTGTCGATTCGGGGTCCGACCCGTTATCGCGGGAAGGTCATCGGATTTATGAATGACACATATCTAAAACCAGCAACCCCGGTCTATTATCGAC
>JBOIFK010000079.1:0-9322 GCA_050741585.1 Nitrosospira sp. | reverse complement strand
GAATCATGAGACACTGCGTATAAATGGGGGATTCGGCCTGACGGGCAAAGTCCGTTTTTCTCCGGGAAATCATGAATTTTAACGATATGATAGGCAGGACCATGGCGCAGTCCAATATTGCAAGAACTTTAAAAATTAATCTTCGATGATTTAATCATGCAGGAAGTCCCGGACTTGATTGCCTGTGAAGAGTGCGATGCCATTCACCGCAGGGCAGCGCTGGACAGCAACGAAGTCGCATTCTGCAATTGTTGCGGCGCTGAGCTGGGGCGCGATATGCGTTCCCATCGCAGACGTGTCCTGCCACTGACGATTGCCAGTTTGTTCATGTACGTTATTGCCAATGTCTTTCCGATTGTTGAAATGGAGCTTCAGGGGGTTGTCAGCCAAACAACGCTTATAGGCTCGGTTCTTTCCTTGAATTCCGGAGGGAGGCCCCTGGTAGCGTTTCTGGTGCTGGTTACAACGATTCTGTTTCCGTTGATGCAACTTCTGGGTCTGATTTACATATTTGTTTCAATCACCAGATCCGGATATCACCCTACGTTCAATTTGCTGGCGCGCATGATTCAAACCCTGCGGCCGTGGGTGATGATGGAGGTGTTTCTACTCGGCACCATCGTTGCATTCGTTAAGCTGACAAGTATGGCAACTGTCGTGCCCGGGGTTGCGCTATGGGCTTTTGCCACCCTTGCTATCTTTCTGGCCTCCGTGTTCTCATTTAATCCCCGCTATATCTGGCAGATGTCCTTACCAGAAAAGGAGGGGGAAAAATATGTCAGCAAATAGAGCCGCTCAATTAACGGGCAAAACCGTGGGAGCCGAGTCACCCGTGAGAACCGCGGCAAGGCTGGGCATGGTGTCGTGTCATTATTGTGCTACGTTATGGAAGGATGTTAAAGCGCACGACCGTTGTGGGCACTGCGATGCGGAGCTGCATTCGCGCAAGCCCGACAGCCTTAACCGAACCTGGGCTTTGGTGATCGCCGCCTGCATAATGTATGTTCCCGCAAATATGTTGCCTGTCATGACAACCATCTCCTTGTTTACGGAGCAGCAGGACACAATCATGAGCGGCATTATCTATTTCTGGGTTTCCGGTTCATGGGGCTTGGCAATTATTGTTTTTATTGCCAGTTTCCTGGTGCCGCTATTCAAGCTTGCGGTATTGATTCTTCTGTTGATCATGACGCAGCGGCGCAGTGACTGGCGCCTCTTGCAGCGGACAAAGCTTTATCGTCTTGTTGAAGTGACCGGCCGCTGGTCAATGCTGGATGTTTTTGTCATAACGCTGTTGGCCGGACTCGTCCAGATTAAAGGATACGCCGTGATTCACGCTGAGGCGGGTATCGCTGCTTTTGCCGCGGTGGTGGTACTGACCATGCTCGCTTCGCTCAGTTTTGATCCCCGCCTGATGTGGGATGCTGCTGAACAGGAATCCGGGAAACGGTATGAATGAAGAAAAAACAGGTACAGGAAAGGCGGATGACACGCCGGAAACCATGCCTGCGCCCAAGAAGGTGCGGCAGCAAGACTGGATCCCCTCATTAATCTGGCTGATCCCCATACTTGCCGCGGTTATCGGTATTTCGCTCGCGGTCAAGACCTGGATACAGCGCGGGCCTGAGATCACTATTACATTCAGCTCCGCCGAAGGGCTTGAAGCAGGCAAGACGAAGGTCAAGTATAAGGAAGTTGAGATTGGTACAGTGCAATTCATCAAGCTTAGCGAAGACCGTTCTCAAGTCCTGGTGACCGTGTTGTTAACGCAGGAAGCCAAGAGTTTTACCGCGACCGACAGCCGTTTCTGGGTCGTGCGCCCACGTATCGCAGGTTCCGGCATATCCGGACTCAATACTTTGCTGTTCGGCGCTTATATTGGGGCCGACGCCGGCATTGAAACGGAGAGAGCGGACAAATTCGTCGGACTTGAGGTGCCGCCAATCATTACGCGCGATGCTTCCGGCAAACAGTATGCTTTGCATGCCACCGATATCGGTTCACTGGATATTGGCTCGCCTATCTATTATCGCCGCATCAAGGTGGGGCAGGTGACCGCGTTTGATCTGGATGAAGATGGCAAAGGCATTACCATACGTATATTCGTTAACACCCCATATGATAAATTTATCGGTATCAACACACGTTTCTGGCATGCCAGTGGCTTTGACATGCAAATAAATGCCAATGGCTTTACGCTTAATACGCAATCCCTTGCTACTGTTGTGCTCGGCGGTCTTTCGTTTCAGTCGCCGGAGGAAAATCCCGGCCCTTCCGCCAAAGAGAATACGGCCTTTGTCCTGGCGGCAAACCAGGCGGAAGCGCTTAAAGAGGAAGATGGCGAAGCAGAGATCATATTGCTTAATTTCAAGCAGTCGGTGCGGGGGCTGACGCCTGGCGCTGAAGTGAGTTTCCGTGGATTGGTCTTGGGACACGTTAAATCGATAGGCATCGAATATGATCCCAAGACGCGGGAATTCAGCATGCCTGTGCTGATGGAAGTTTATCCGGCGCGTCTGGGCCGGAAATTTATCGAAGATCGGAAGCAGTCAAAATATACACCGCAGCAGCGCCTGCAATTCATGATCAACCGAGGCTTGGGCGCACAATTACGAACCGGTAATTTTCTTACGGGGCAGGTCTATATTGCCCTTGATTTTTTCCCCAAGATTGTCGCTGTAAAAAAGAATGCTTCCCGGAATATAGCCGCCACGGATACCCCCGGCGCGTTGCTGCAATTGCCAACTATTCCCAGCAGTGCTGATGAAATCCAAACACAGGTTTCGGAGATAGCATCCAAGTTAAGCAAAGTTCCCTTCGATCAAATCGGTAACGATTTACAGGAATCGTTAAAAGTGCTTAAGCAAACATTGAACAGCACCGGACTGTTGGCTGACAAGTTGAACAACGATGTGGCGCCGGAAATTACTTTGGCGATGAAAGACCTGCATAAAACGTTGAATGCCGCGGAGCGCACGTTGTCTGCAGATGCCCCGCTGCAACAGGATTTGCGTCAGACATTACAGGAATTAACGCGTGCGGCCGCTTCGCTGAGAATTTTGACGGATTATTTCCAGCGCCATCCCGAATCGGTGATCCGTGGCAAGCGGGAGGATAGGCCGTGATACCAATACTATCTACCATGCGTGGTATGTCGGGAATGATAACGACATTATTGGTTATTGGCTGCGCATCAGTTCCGGCGACGCGATTTTATACGCTGTCTGTTCCATCTGAACTGTCCGAGCCATCCGTGGCGACGGGTGCTCCACGGCATTCGCGACAGTCGCCCCTGCCAATCTTTATTGAAATAATGCCGGTCAATGTGCCGGAACGACTTGCGCGCCCGCAACTGGTCGTGCGTTCGCAGGGATCAGGACGGGAAACGCAACTTCTCATCCTTGAACAAGAACGCTGGTCATCGCATTTTAATCACGAATTGCGCGATGCGTTCGCGATCGGCATCGCCAGCCAGACCGGGGCGGTAAACGAGACACGCGGAATTCCCACATTTGACCAGCCTGGCTATCGTATTGCGATTGAGCTTGGCCAGCTTGACGCAATCGTCGATGATAAGATACAGGCGAGATTCGGCTGGACGATCACGCGTTCCACCGATGGCCGTAACGCCGCGTGTTATTCAGTGATTTCGGAGCCGGTTGGCGGAGGCATCGAGGGTGTAGTAAAAGGCATGCAGCAGGCTGTTTCGCGCGTGGTAGCCGAGGTGTCAAAGAATGTGATTGAGCTGGATAACGGTCAAGTTGCAACTTGTGCAATACAGAAGAACCCGGTTGACAGCCAGTAGCTCAAATCTGACCGGACCTGGAGGTCAGATCAGATCGAACCCCAAAATCGCTACGCCGCAGCCATTTCTTTGCGACCGCACGCCTCACGCCGACCTGGGATTCGCACTAAGGGCGAACTTACAGCGGAACTTCCAGTGGAGCTTCGGGTAGAGCTTCCGGTAGAGCTTCCGGTAGAGCTTCCAGAAGTGTGCAGCCATACTGAAGTTCTTGTTCCGCTGCGGGAGAATAGAGATAGTGAACGCCTGTCAACGCAGCGAAGGACGACTCATCTGGCTCGAAAGGCGGCAAGTACCTGGCTTCATGCAGCAATATCACTTGGTGCTGTTCCCGATAGTAGGTGTAGATCTTGATATATTCTATTTCCTCTTCACCTTCGATCATAACGGCCTTGAAACGAAATTTCCCATTAATGTCTTTCGCCTCGACGCCATAGGGGTCGAGGCCAGGCGAGAAATCAACGGTTTTTGTTTCGCCCCCTTGACTAATCTCGCACCGGAGGATGAGCGACTCCGCAAGCAAGGTTGATGGCAACCAGATCTGGAGGAAAATAGCCAGTCCCAGCAACCCCTTCTTCAAGCGGCAGTTTGCCGAACGCTCAGTCCAGACCATCCGATACCGATATGTCAATTGTAAAAGTGAATGCGTGTGGAATATATCTTTTTCGCTCGGAAACGCTCATGCCGTCTTTCAGTATTTTATGCTATGCCCGGCAGCCTGCCCGATTTGAAGAACCGAAACAGAAGAATGTCCCGGTCACGTGAACAATTTATGTTTATACTTCGTATCTCGAGGATGATCGATGCGGCGACATTTTATTACGTATTTGGCTGATATGCCCATGGATCATTCCCGATTTGATGTTTACGCAGCATTTGTAAAGTGTAGTGGAACACGTTAAGCCATACTACGCCGCATGTCTGGCCCTGACGACACATCAAGGACAGCGTCCTGGTGCGGCCTTGATTGCCGAGGGGATATGGAAGTAGGCCGAATAGTGGGTTGCGCCTGCACCACCCTACTTAAAATCGCATGAGGACATGTTTTATTTATCATCTATCATGAGACATAATTATCCAACGACCATCCTGTTGCTAATGTGCACCATGCTGTTTACGGGTTGCGCTACCATGCGCTCGCAAGACCAGTACACAGATCCGATCGATCCCTATGAGAAAATTAATCGTAAGTCCTATACGTTTACCGATATGGTCGACCGGAAGATCGTCGAGCCGATTGCCGATGTCTATATGGACTATGTGCCGACTCCCATGCAGCGCTCGATCGGAAACTTCTATGACAATATCGGGTATCCGAATGTCATTCTGAATGCTTTCTTGCAGGGAAAGGTGCGCCAGGGGTTCCAGGATACCCTGCGCTTTACTGTCAACACGACCATTGGTCTGGGCGGACTCTTCGATATGGCCTCACCCATGGGTTTGCCGCCACACGACGAAGATTTTGGACAAACGCTGGGCGTATGGGGCATGGATGCAAAAACTTACATATTTATCCCTTTACTCGGACCCAGCAGCAACCGTGACGTGCCGGGCCTTCCCGTTACTGTATTCACCAATGGTCTTTTTTATATCGGCGTTTTTGTGATCGGTGCTCCTGTCACGGTACCACTTTCCATTCTCGGCATCGTTGATAAACGGGCGAGACTATCCGGACCCATGCGGATACGCGACGAAGCCGCGGTGGAGCCTTACTTGTTTGTGCGCGACGGTTACCTGCAACAACGCAAGCATCTGATATATGACGGCAATCCGCCACCCGCGAGTTACGATGATCCCGCGCATGATGAACCTCAGGGCAAGCCATTGCGCTGAGCACAGGCACCATAGTATTCCAGACAATCCTTTTGGAGGTGGGAAGGCCATCGTTGCATGCGACCCGAATCCGGATATTCCTAGCCGTTAAGCGGCGATGCGGAAACGCCGCTTAACGCAATCAGGAACATCCCGCCGATTTGCAGCTCAGTTAATCAGCGAAATACATGACTGCTGCCGAATATCCCACTCGTTTCTATCGAGCGCGAATATGGAAATCAACGTTCATCCTGGTGCTCATCCTTTTTCCGCTAGGAAATGGCGTAGCCGAGGCACATCAGCCAGAGGAAAAAAACCCGCCGCCCATCACCATTTCCGCCCCCGAATCACTGCGGGATTTGCTAACGACTTATTTTCCGCTACCGGCTGCACCGTTCGCGGATGAAATCGCCCGTGCGGCTTTTATGCGCCGGGCACGGCAGGAAATAAGCGAACTCCTCGCCATCGAGGGTTACTTCACGCCCACGATTACACTGCACCCCGCTTCCCCTGACGGAACCCAGGTACTGGAAGTCATGCCCGGACCGCGCACCCTCGTTAGCGAGATCAGCATCGAATTCAAAGGGGACCTGGCAATTGACGAGCCTGGAAGGCGCGCACGCATTGAAAAACTACGATCCGCGTGGCCGCTGCGTGCCGGTGAGCCGTTTCGCTCCCCAGCCTGGAATGAGGCTAAAGCGGCATTAATATCCAGTGTGGCCCAGACGGACTATGCAGCGGCGGTGATCGACCAAAGCAAGGCGGAGGTGGATTCAGCGTCATCCCGCGCCAGGCTATTGGTAATAGTGGATTCCGGGCCTCCTTTCCACTATGGAAATATCGTGGTAAAGGGGCTCAGCCGCTACGATCAAACACTGGTGAATGGTCTTGCTCCATTCAAACCTGGTGATCCTTATCGACGGGATCAATTGAATGCTTTCCAGACGAAATTGCAGAATCTGGCGCAATTCAGCTCGGTCATGGTCAATATTGAATCCGACGTGGCGGTGCGCCAGGCGGCGCCTGTCGAGGTGATTCTGTCAGAGGCTCAGTCGCAACGTGTATCAGTCGGCGCGGGTTACAGTTCCAATACCGGCGCCCGAGGCGAAATCAATTACGGCAACTACGATTTTCTGAATCGCGCCTTGCGTCTAAACAGCGTATTACGCCTGGAGCAAAAGCGCCAGACGCTATCTGCGACCGTCGATAGCGTGCCAAACCTGGAAGGCCGCTGGTTTTCCTTGGGGGCGCTCGTTGACAGAACCTTTATCCAGGAATTGGAAACCATACGCCAGAGAACAGGTGTGACCCGTAACCAGATCTCAGGGAAGGTCGAGACGCGGATCGGCGTCGTCTGGCAACGGGAAGATCGGCACCCGAAAGGGGGCCTGCACACGATCAACCAAACGCTCGCGTTGGATGGGCAATGGTTCTACCGTTCGGTGGACGACCCGTTATTCCCGCGCGATGGCAGCGTAACAGAGGTGCGTATCGGCGGCGGCAGCCGGCAATTGCTGTCTGACCAGGATTTTCTGCGAACTTATGTGCGACACCAGTTCTGGCAGCCCGTGGGCAAACGTGACGTACTCTATTTGCGCGGCGAGGCAGGCTATACGTTTGCCGATTCCCGCTTCGGCATTCCTCAGGAATACCTGTTCCGCGCGGGGGGCATCCAGTCTGTGCGGGGCTATGATTTCAATAGCCTGGGAGTACACGAAGGCCAGGCCATCGTAGGCGGCAGGGTGATGACGACCGGTACCATCGAATATAACCACTGGCTTACCCGCGAGTGGGGTGCGGCCATATTTACCGATGTCGGCGGAGCCGCCGATACTTTGCACCGCCTGGACTTATCCGTCGGTTATGGCGGCGGGATTCGCTGGCGCAGTCCGGTGGGGCCGCTGGCATTGGATCTTGCCCGGGGACACAGTGATGGCAAATTGCGGCTGCATTTTTCGATTGCGGTGGCATTCTAACGCCAACATGGGAAACCAGGCTGAAAACCTTCCCATAAAAAAACGGCGGTGGCGACGGCTCGCGTGGCTGCTTGCAGGTCTTATCGTTATGATGGCGGCTACCGGTATCTGGCTGGCAACAAGTGGTTCCGGGCTCAGATCGTTTGGGTCTGCGGTCTCGCATATCAGCGGGGGGAATCTGTCATTCGAAGGGCTGGATGGCACACTGTCCGGCTCGATGACTGCGCAGGCCATGCGCTTTGCGAGTGACGATCTGCTTGTCATTGCACGGGATGTGCAATTGCGTTGGCAACCGGATGCGTTAAGGTCGGGCCGATTAGAGATAATGGCACTGACAGCACAGGAGGTGGACGTCGTTTCACCTCCATCCCCGCAATCGATATCCCTCCCCGTCAGCCTGGAGTTGCCCCTTCCTGTTTCTTTGCGCAAGCTCGATATCGGAACGCTACGCGTCATGCATGAGGAAGGCGGGACGCCGGAATTTACCGCGACGGACCTTGCGGCGGGACTGGAAAGCGATGGCCGAAGCCACCGATTATCCGATCTGAGCGCCGGACTTGATTTCGGTAAATTGACGGCGTCAGGCCGGATAGGCGGAACCCGACCCTTCGATGTGGACGTTCAGGCTGCGCTTGACGCACTCAATGTTGCGGGACTTGAATTACCGGAGATGCCGGGAGCGCGCATTTCCGCCGCTATTACCGGTAACCTGGAGCAGCTTGCTATCAGAGCGAAAGGTAATGGTGCCGGATTGACAGGGGAAGGCGAGGCGGAGCTGCGGCCTTATGCCCCGATTCTGGTCGCAGCGCTACGGCTGGCGGTGAATGGTCTCGACCCACATGTTTTCTCCCCCGGCGCACCAACCGCCAGGCTCGCATTGCAGGCTGATTTGCGTGAAACCATTGCCGGGCAACTCAAAGGCAGCGTGACAGTTGAAAACAGTGCCTCCATGCCTCTCGACCAGGGCGGCTTGCCTTTTCTCCAGGCACGTGCGCATCCGATACTTTCCGCCGAATTGCTCCAGTTCAATGATTTGACGCTGATCGTTGCCGGCGGCGGCACAATTTCAGGAAATCTGGCCTGGCAACGCGGGGAGGCAGCGGGATCGGCGGATCTGACGGTGAGCCGCATTGATCCCGCCAGAGTGGACACGCGACTGCGCACGGCCAGTCTCAGCGGCAAGATGAGGCTCAGCGGCGACGCCAATGGCCAGCAGGGGGATCTTACGCTTCGGGACAAGGCACTGCATATGGAGGTATTGTTGGCAAGGGCAGATGACCACTTGACCCTGGATAAGATGCATCTCAGACATGGCCGATCCACGCTCACAGGGAACGGCAAGCTAGGGTTAGCCGGACAACGGCCATTTCTTTTCGAAGGCAGGCTCCAGCACTTCGATTTCTCTGTCTTTGCGCGAACCCCGCCCACGGATATCAATGCAACACTCGAACTGGCCGGTGCGTTGGAGCCACAGGTTGAAAGCCAGCGAGCAGCCGGGGCAGCGGGCAAGGTACGTTTCAAGATGGAAAACAGCCGCGTGGCGGGACAGCCAGTGAACGGCGATGGCCGCGTCAAATTTGCGGATCTTGACCGGGCGACAAGGAATGCCTCGGGGAAGCTCGAACTGCGGCTCGGTATCAACCATTTAATTGCGCAAGGCGGTTTCGGCCGAAAAGGCGACCAGCTGCAATTGGAACTCGCCGCACCTGCCCTGGCGCAAGCCGGACATGGG
>JBOIFK010000078.1:0-5417 GCA_050741585.1 Nitrosospira sp. | reverse complement strand
GTATACGGGTAAACGCGGTGGCGCCGGGACCATTCTGGACCCCCCTGCAAACGACTGGGTGGGCAGATCTCAGCAGGTTTGGCAAAGATACTCCCCTTGGCCGGCCCGGCCAACCGGCGGAACTGGGCGCCCTGTATGTCTTGCTTGCATCGCAAGAATCAAGCTACGCAACCGGACAAGTGTATGGTGCCTCGGGCGGGGTGGGACAACCGTAGCGCCACGCTGGACGTTTTCGACTGACGTATGTGAAAGAAATATTTGGCTGGAAAGGTATGGGTTGGTTCGGGGCTAAGTTGCGTGAAATACGAAGCGTGTCGAAGATTGGTTTGCCTTACGCAAAGCAGCAATATGGTAGCAATGAATTGCGATTGCTTCCCATATTCTCACGTAACCGCTTGATTTGTTGGCTCCCCGACCAGGGCTCGAACCTGGGACCTGCGGATTAACAGTCCGTCGCTTTACCGACTGAGCTATCGGGGAATTGGAGAGGTGCATATACTAATTGTTTGAGGCGTTCCGGTCAATCAAATAAGCCCGGGATGCTTGGTTTGTGGGCTTATTTGCTGTTAAGTCCAACCTCGATCGTGACTAGGTTCTTACGTCTAAACCGGGTTTCAACTTTTGGGGCTAATAGTATCCGCTTCCGCGAGAAGTTGTATTCCGATCCTGCTTCATTTCGCCGATTGCACCGATTTAGTTGTTTAGCTACCTTGATGATTTTGTAGAATATCAGCTAATTGCGGTACATTCACAGATCAAATTGGGGAAATAGCGGTGGACACCGTTCTTGCAATCGGTAGCCTTGCACTCTTGATTGGTCTTCTTTGTTTGGGTGTCTGGATTTTCAAGAAGATCATGCAAGGTAAAATCGGAGTCAGCGTTACCACAGCGTTGCTGGCGCTGCTCGTGATTATCCTGCTTGTGCCTTTCGCGATGAATCTTTCCGCACATTATCTATACGAGAAAATGCATCATCTAACGCACCCTACGAAAGGGGCTGATGAATCGAATTAAGGAGGGTTTCGTGAGCGGCGCTGAATTGTTTGACTCCTTCAGATAACAATTTACTGCCGATATCATCAAGTGAAATGCGAAGTGTTTTGAGCGTACTCAAAAGAACGGCTGCGCTGGAAATATTTTCCTGCAAGCTGTCCCGCACTCTCCCGTGATCATGGAAGGCTGTCAACGTCGCCGGAGGAATAGCGGTCACTGTGCCCGGACCGATCAGTTCCTCGATGTATTTAACGTCTCGATAAGCGGGATTTTTTATACCGGTGCTGGCCCAGAGAAGTCGCTGCTTCTGTGCACCTTGGGCAGCCAGCACATCCCAGCGGGAACCGGAAAAAATAGCTTGATAGCGCTCATAAGCAACTCTCGCATTGGCGACGCCCACTTTTCCAAGGAGATTTTTCAGTGATTCACGTTCGACGGCGTTATAGATCTTGATCCAGCCGCATTGATTCAGGTGAGAGGTAATAATGGTATCGACGGCAGTGTCGATACGGCTGATGAAAAAACTGGCTACACTGGCGATGTTGGCTGGATCTTCGCCGCGTGCTATGCGCTGTTCCAATCCATCAAGGTAAGCTTGAGCGGCACGCTCATACTGGGTTTGCGAGAAAAGCAGGGTCACGTTGACGTTAATGCCGTCCGCCGTCAGTTGCGTAATGGCATGGATGCCGGCTTCGGTCGCCGGAATCTTGATCATGAGGTTTTCACGGCCGACTTCGCACCATAGGCGCCGCGTTTCGGCTACTGTCCTCCCAGTATCGTCGGCCAGTGCCGGCGCGATTGGCAGCGAGACGTAACCCTCGCATCGGCGTGTATTTTCATAGACAGGGTGCAGAAGATCAGCCATTGCGCGGATATCCGGGATGACAAGTTTTTCTATGGCGGCCGCCGGCGCAACTTCCTGGCTGAGCGGGGTGTGCATATTCTCGGCATGTCCGGCGTCCGAACCAAGCGCTTTTGCAAAAAAAGCGGGATTGGCGGTGACACCAGATATTTCCCCCGCATCGACGAGCCTTCCCAATTCGCCACTTTGGATAAGATGACGGTCGATGTGGTCGAGCCAGACCGATTGGCCGTGTTCTTTCAATTGCAGTAGACTGTTCACGAGTATCCGTTGTCCAGATAGTCCAGATAGATAAGCAGCCAGATAAATTTTGGCAATATTGGATTGAAGATTAACGTATTTCCGCCGGACCTTGCATTACTTTTTAGGGAGTTTCATCATAACTCGCGCTCTGAAAATCTGGCCGCTGCTCACAGGTGCGATTCGTTATGAGAAAACCATCTCGACACGCAACCGCGGCCATGGAACGTTTATCGATGCGCCGATCCTCGCTTATCTGATTGAGACACGGAACGGCCGTATTCTCTATGATGTGGGATGCGACTATCGCAAGGTGGCGGACCCAAGCTTGCGCGCCAGGTATTTCGATCCCATGCGGCCGCAAGTGGAACCGCCCGATATGAAGGAAGAACAACGGATTCCAAGCTACCTGGCTCGACTGAGGCTTGAGCCATCCGATATCGACCTTGTGTTTATCGGCCACCTGCACTTTGACCATGCGGGCGGCCTCAGCGATCTGCCGGGCTGCGAAGTGCATATTCAGGCTGATGAATTGGCCGCAGCGCGCACCGAACTGGATAGCAGTGTGTTTGCCGATGAATTGGCCAATGCAGACCAATGGAGAGTAAAAACGGGAGAATATCCTGTGGCGCCGGGGGTGCACGCCATTGCCAGTCCGGGCCATACCGCTGGTCATATGTCGCTATTGATTGAATTGCCGACACACGGACCGGTCATTTTGTGTGGCGACGCGGCCGACCTGAGCGAGAATCTTTCTGACGAAATTGCTCCGGGATGTTGCTGGCAGGATAACGAGGCGCTGGCGCTGGCCAGCATTCGCAAGTTGAAAATGCTGGCGCGTAGGGAAGATGCACAACTCTGGCCTAACCATGATATGGATTTCTTTCGGGGTCTACCGGGTTTTCCGGCCTGGAGAGACTAGCAAAACTGGAAAATTTGGTCTGGCAATGGCCGACCAAAAAATCCTGCGCCATCATGGGTGAACAGGCGGTTCAGGATTTAAAATGCAGGAAATGCGATTTCTTGCTGGAGGGCGTTCTACAAATACGATCGGACAAGACGGTAACTCGGTAACTCATACTCTCTGGTGTTGCCAGGTATGTTTCAGTTGTGATCCGCACGCGATTTAGCGGCATCGCTTACAATCATACCCTCGTTGCCTGCGTGACGCTGCGCTTCTTCCTGCGCCATCCGGCGGTGAAGGGCGGCTTCTTTTATGCTCGCCTCTTCGGTTTCATCATATTTGCGTACTAAAGCCGCAGTGTGCGATTTCAAGTCCTGGGCTCGTCGCCCATAGAGATAACTTTTCTGTTCGTAATGCTCGAGTAATTTCCTTTGTTCATCAGCGTTTGAGTGCATTTTCTCGGCTGTATCTTCAAAATATTTTGCCAGTGCATCGTGGTCACTACGCGTTCGGGCATTCTGGGAAGCTTTACGAGCATTTGTGTTCTGAACAGCCTCAAGAGGTGTTGTCTGAGCACAGGCAGCGAGCAAACCAAGAGACACGGCTGCTAAAAATGTCCTTGTTTTCATGACAACATCTCCTTAAAATCCGATCCAACGGTCAACGTAGAGACCATTACAGAGAGAAATATTTCGATTATCTCAACTTTGGGAGGAGTGCAAAAGCTAGGGGGAGATTCTGTCAACTTTTCCATGCTTAAAGTGTCTATAGAGTGTATTCTAATAAATTGGCGATAAGTGTTCCATAATAATTACTAAACGACGGGAGAATGGAGGAAGCCAAATGCTTAATACAATAGGTGAACGGCAGAAACAATTGCTCAAGCTGTTGCGCGGGAGCAAGCCGGGCCTGAGTGTGGATGAGCTTTCGAAGGGGCTTGAAATTACGCGTAATGCGGTACGGCAGCACCTTGCCGCCCTGGAAGGGTCGGGATTGGTGGAAGGTGGCGCTATGCGGCCTTCGGGGGGAGGACGCCCGCAACAACTTTACGTCATCACCGAGCTTGGCGAAGAGACTTTCCCACGCCAATACTCGTGGCTTGCGCAGTTAATGGTGTCATCGATTCAGCGCGAGGAAGGCGCTGAAAACATGGGCAGGCGTTTGAACGAGATCGGTGCTGGGGTTGCACGGCAGATACGTGGTGAATATCCCGGTCTGAGCACACACAAAGAGAAGGTGGAAAAACTGGCCGAAGTCATGGATCAGTTGGGTTACAACGCTAAAAATAAGACATTACCGGGCGGCGAACCGGTAATCGAAGCTGATAATTGCGTGTTTCACAGGATGGCGGTAAAAGACATGGAAATTTGCCACCTGGATATGGGGCTGATGGAAACCTTCACTGACAGCAAGGTTGAGCATCATGAATGCATGGCCCGTGGCGGCGATGTATGCCGATTCAGATTCAAGCCAATGGACGAGCCAAAAGACGAGTAGTCGTCAAGCCCCGCTGGTGGCGGCTAACGGGCGGATTTTGATGGGTTATGGTTATGCTTCGCTTTATCCAACCTGGTAGGTGGCGGCAACAGGGTGGACTCCACCAGCACATCGACACCTGCCTTCGCCGCTATTGCGCTCGCAGGAATAGTTTCGCCGGCGCGCCATTGTGCTACCGCACTACGCTTGGATTCCCCACTGACCAGAAATATGATTTGCCGCGAACGGCTAAGCCGCGCCGCGCTCAGCGAGACGCGCTGCGGCGGCGGTTTGGGCGAATCCAGCACCGCCAGCGTATCGGGCGAGTCGGGCTCGGTTCCCCAATCGTGTCCGGGGAACAGGCTTGCGGTATGGCCGTCATCCCCGAGCCCAAGCAGGGTTAAATCGAAGGTGCCGACGGTATTCAAGGTCTGTGCATACTCACAGGCTGCCAGGTCTGCACCAAGTTCGCCTGGAATCGGGTATAACTGATCTGCGGGGATCTGGACATAATCGAGCCACGCTTCGCCGGCCATAAGGGAGTTGCGCCTCGGATCGGCCGACGGCACGCAGCGTTCGTCACCGAAATAGATATGCCAGGCTGACCAGTCGGTCTGCGCCGCGCGCAGTTTTTTGTAGATCGCGCGCGGAGTATCGCCGCCCGCAAGTACCAGGTGGAACTGTCCGCGTTTTTGGATTGCCGCGGCAGCGCTGGTGAGAATCATGCCCAGCGCGATGTCGCTCAGTTCAGACAGATCTGCGACGGAACGCCACCGGCATTGATCGGAGTTGGTGGAACTCATGGATTTCGGAACCTTACGTGAATTAACAATTTGTCCATGAATAGCTTGGCAAATGGCCGGATTCGGTTTTAAGTCCGGCAGACTGCTAGTCTGGCCTAACCGCCATTCTACCGCTACCAAGGAATAATATCGCAAGGCC
>JBOIFK010000077.1:0-5135 GCA_050741585.1 Nitrosospira sp. | reverse complement strand
GGGATTCAGGGCGGGCATTGCCTCTACCGTCTTTGAACTGTCCTTCGTTGTGCCGGCCCCGGCGGACCGATCTTCTGCCGCCGTAGGTTGCGTGGGCTGGCTGGAACATCCCCACAATAAACTGATCAATAAGACCCCGGATATCGCTTTCATTCTCTTCCTTTCAAGTTAGCTAAATAAGTGATTCAGAGTTCAACCCTTGGTTAATCATACGTGCTCTTGCGTTCAGCTTGAGCCGTATTAACAGAAACCAAGTCGGGATCATGGCTTAGCTTTGGAAGAAGAGCAATTGGACGTTAGTACACCAAGGGTTCTTTTGAATTACTGTCACCGCTCAATGCGTAAGGCGTGGGGCACCGGAAACGAAGCGCATTGCAGCATATAAGGTATTGAAATATCGAGTTTATGGAATAATTCGTTATCAGCTGACGACTCCAGGTTGGTGCTACGTGGCGAACCAGGGCATATGGTCACGCTGTTGAGAGGGGCATTACCCCGCCAATCAGGTAGGAGACGACGAGGGTGCGCTTAAATATTGAAGTGTGGCATACGATGCAATGCACTTCGCTTATTGGCGCCTTACGGTTGACCTTTAACCCCCGCCCGCATGATCCAGCCAGTGCTCCAGGCCCTGGACGTTAAGCCCGACATCCAGGTTCAACAGATTACGGATTTCGTCCTGTGGCAATTGACAGCCGTGCGCAACGATCCGCTGTAACAACAGCTCCCCAAGCTCCTCCGCCAGTGCCCCATGCCTGTCAGGAACATGATCGCGCAGCCTTCTGGCGAGCGTCACATGGGCATCGATCAAGTCATGCAATTCCGCAGCATGGCGCGAAAGATGGCCGATGCGGCCGTAATGGGTCAGGAAGGCATAAGAGGGGTTGTAACTCATGATCCGCTCGATCGAGGCATGGGCTGCCACGGGGTCGAACTGCACCGGCGTGGTGGTGGGAAAGACGAATTCCATGCCTTCCACGTCGAATTCGCGGTAGGAAAGACCGAAAGTATCGCCGGTAAAGAATGATTGGCTTTGCTGATCGAAGATGCAGTAGTGGTGCCGCGCATGCCCTGGTGTGTCGAGGAACAATAATGGCCTGCCGTTGAAATCCAGGCTGAATCTATCCGGTGCCTCGATGATCCGGTTTGCATCGACCGGACGGATGACGCCATACATGCGTTTGAATTCGGCTTCGCCGTAAACCGTTATCGCGCTCGCAACGAGCCGCTCAGGATCTGCCATGTGCCGCGCGCCGCGCGGATGCACCACCAACTTTGCGTGGGGGAAATGATGCATGAATTCTCCCGCACCGCCGGCATGGTCGAGATGTATGTGGGTAACAAACACATAGGCTACATCCCCGGCGTCAAGGTTTTTTTTTCGCAATACTTCCATCACGCCAGCAACGGAAGATGAGGTTCCGGTATCCACCAGCGCTGCTTTGCCACGCTCGACGATCAGGTGAATCGCCGCAAGTCCCGGGCGGAGATAGTCCGCATCGATCGCGGTGATGCCGTTGTCGTAATCGGTGACATGGGGCGGGGTCGATGGGATGGGAGGGACAAGGGCTTCCGCCTGGCGAGACAAGTGGTCATCCATAAAAAAGTGAAGTTTGATGCGTCAATTACGTTATCGACTGTTTCAATTGTTCAAGTATTGCAGGGTTCTCCAGCGTGGAAACATCCTGGGTGATTTCCTCCCCCTTTGCAAGGGTGCGGAGCAGGCGCCGCATGATTTTGCCGGAACGGGTTTTCGGCAGATTGTCGCCGAAGCGAATCTCGTCAGGCTTGGCGATGGGACCGATTTCCCGAGATACCCACTCACGTAATTCAATAGCGGTTTTATGCGCTATCTCGCCCTGAGGACGCGTGCCCTTCAGCACGACGAATGCCACGATTGCCTCACCCCTGATCTCGTCGGGCTTGCCTACCACGGCGGCTTCCGCGACCAAAGGGCTCGCTACCAGCGCGGATTCTATTTCCATGGTACCTAGACGGTGCCCGGAAACATTCAGCACGTCGTCAATGCGCCCCATGATCCAGAAGTAGCCGTCCAGATCGCGGTTCGCGGAATCGCCGGCCAGGTAATATTTGCCGCCCAGTTCCCTGGGAAAATAGGTATTCCTGAAGCGTTCCGGGTCGCCCCATAAGGTACGTGCCTGTGACGGAAACGGACGTTTGATGACAAGGAATCCTCCCTTGCCATTTTCTATGTCGTGCCCGGCTTCATCCACGATGGCCGCCATGATGCCGGGCAGCGGCAACGTGCAGGAGCCGGGCTTGAGCGGCACCGCGCCGGGTGCGGGAGCAATCATGTGAGACCCGGTTTCGGTTTGCCACCAGGTATCCACCACCGGGCAGCGGGACTGTCCAACGACAGTGTAATACCACATCCAGGCTTCCGGGTTGATTGGCTCGCCCACCGAACCGAGCAGGCGCAACGAGGAGAGGTCATATTTCCCCGGAAAATCCGGGCCATGCTTTATGAGCGAGCGGATTGCAGTAGGCGCGGTATAGAAAGTTGTTACTTTATGGTCCTGGATGAGCTTCCAGAAGCGGCCCGCGTCGGGATACGTGGGAACGCCTTCGAATACCACCTGGGTGGCGCCGATTGCCAACGGGCCGTATGTCACATAGCTATGGCCGGTAACCCAACCCACGTCGGCAGTGCACCAGAAAACGTCGGTGGGCTTGTAATCGAAAATCCATTTCATACTCAGGATCGCGCCTAGCAGATATCCTGCGGAAGAATGCTGCACGCCCTTTGGCTTGCCGGTGGAACCCGAAGTGTAAAGAGTGAATAGCGGGTGCTCGGCATTGATCCATTCCGGTTCACAAACATCACTCTGGTTACTGATCAGATCGTGCCACCAGATGTCGCGTGGCGCATGAAACGCTACATCGCCGCCGCTGCGTTTGTATACCACCACGGATCTTACCGAATCGGTTCCCCCCAGGGCGATCGCATCATCCACCGCAGCCTTCAGATGGTTGCTTTTGCCGCCCCGAAATTGCTCGTCGGCGGTAATGACAGCCATCGCACCTGCATCGATAATTCGTTCATGGAGGCTTTTGGCGGAGAAGCCGCCAAATACGACCGAGTGAATCGCGCCGATGCGGGCGCAGGCCTGCATTGCTACCACGGCCTCAATGCTCATTGGCATGTAGATAATGACACGCTCACCTTTTTTGATGCCAAGCGACTTGAGTCCATTGGCGAACCGGCATACGCGGTGGTGAAGATCGCGGTATGTGGAACGGGTGATTTTGCCATCGTCCGCCTCGAAAATGATGGCAATTTTGTCCGGCTGAGTGGCGAGATGCCGGTCGAGACAGTTGAAGGAAACATTCAACTCGCCGTCATCAAACCATTTGAAAAAGGGATGATTGCTTTCATCCAGCACGCGGGTGAAGGGTTTATGCCACACAATACATTCCCGTGCCAGCCTGGCCCAGAAAGCTGGAAGGTCTTTTTCGGCTTCGGTGCAGAGAGCATGATAAGTTTCCATGCCTGACAAATTTGCCTGCTCTACGAATGCTGCATCGGGCGGAAATATGCGAGTTTCATTCAGAATGGATCGAATCGCGGACACTGGATTGCCTCCGGTAAGTTTTTTTGCAAATACGTGCGTTTAAAATTGTATCATTCATATTGACTGAATGAGGTCCACTTCCGGATCAGCTAGGGGAAAAACCAGGGGTACGCTATACTTGCATCGTCACCTTGGTGTCCAGTGATGAATAGTGCATATAAACGGCACAATCTGGCAAGCCGGTAGCCGGGACCTGCAAGTGGCAGACAAGGGTTATAATTTATGAGCATTTCTTTCATTAATTATAAATTTTTGCTAAAATAACCGGACATTTATGGGCTCTTTCAGCCCATTTTTTGTTTGTGTCGGGAACTATGGGGATTGTAGATCTGCATGGATTGCTCGAATCGACTTTAACCGGGCTGGGTTATGAGCTGGTTGATGTCGAACGGTCAGCGCGCGGCAAACTGTTGCGGGTGTTTATTGACAAACCCGGCGGCACCAGTGGCGTTAGCGTGGATGACTGCGTTGCCGTCAGTAATCATCTGAGCCGGTTGCTTGCGGTTGAGAACATTGATTATGACCGACTGGAAATTTCGTCTCCCGGGTTGGACAGGCCATTGAAAAAGACATCCGATTTCATCCGTTTTGGAGGGGAGCCGGTTAAGCTGAAGCTGCGTATTGCGTTACAGGGTCAACGGAATTTCGTCGGAATTCTGCGTGAAGTAAACGATGGCGTATTAAAATTGGAAGTGGAAGGAAAAATGCTTGATCTTGAGCTGAATAATCTTGAGAAAGCTCGTCTGGTTCCAAAATTGTAATTATCCGAGAATTGGTTGGAGGTAACATGAGCCGCGAAGTTTTGCTGTTGGTGGATGCGCTGGCACGCGAAAAAAATGTCGAAAAGGGCATCGTTTTTGTCGCACTCGAATTGGCATTGGCGTCTGCTACAAAAAAGCGTTTTCACGAGGACGCTGACGTGCGCGTGTCGATTGATCCCCAGACGGGCGATTATCAGTCTTTGCGCCGGTGGCAGGTAGTGGCTGACGATGCCGCCGAGGACCCCGCACGTCAAATTACGTTGAGCGAGGCGTTGCAGCGCGATCCCGAAATCAAGCTGGAAGAATTCGTCGAGGAAGTACTGGAACCGCTGGAGTTTGGACGTATCGGTGCCCAGGCAGCCAAGCAGGTGATATTTCAGAAAATACGCGATGCCGAGCGCGAGCAGATTCTGAACGACTTTCTCGAGCGTAAAGAATATATGGTTACCGGTACCATCAAGCGCATGGAACGCGGCAACGCCATCATCGAATCCGGCAGGGTTGAGGCGGCGTTGCCCCGCGACCAGATGATTCCCAAGGAAAACTTGCGGGTTGGTGACCGTGTGCGCGCATATTTATACAAGATTGATCGTACCGCCCGGGGGCCGCAACTGGTGTTGTCAAGGATTGCGCCGGAGTTTCTGATAAAGCTGTTCGAACTGGAAGTGCCGGAGATTGAGGAAGGGCTGCTGGAGATAAAAGTCGCGGCGAGAGATCCGGGTTCGCGCGCCAAGATTGCGGTAAAGTCCAATGATCAACGCGTTGACCCGATCGGTACCTG
>JBOIFK010000076.1:0-16774 GCA_050741585.1 Nitrosospira sp. | reverse complement strand
GATTTGTACGCGTCCGTTCCAGTTGGTGACGGGGCGCGTTTGGCGCGGTTCGGCATTTGGCGGAGTAAAGGGCCGTACTGAGCTCCCCGGCTATGTGCAGCGCTACCTTGACGGAGAATTCGAACTCGACACCTTTATCACTCACACCATGGGACTGGACGATATCAATACGGCATTCGACCTGATGCATGAGGGTAAATCCATCCGCACGGTTATCCATTTCTAATAAGCACAAGCGCCATATTTTTGCGCCTGCGCCAATATGACATTCCGGGGGCCGAACATGTCGGAATTGAGGCTACTTTCATCCTATCGTTCGTTCGATGGATGGCAAAAGCGCTACAGCCACCTTTCACAGTCGCTGAATTGCGAAATGAATTTTTCCATTTACCTTCCACGTAACGCAAGCATAAACGGTGGTGAAAAGATACCGGCAATTTACTGGCTATCCGGACTAACCTGTACCGATGAGAATTTCGTTATCAAGGCCGGCGCCCAGCGCGTTGCGGCGGATCTGGGCATTGCCCTGGTTATTCCCGACACCAGCCCGCGGGGAGAAGGCGTCCCTGTAGCGCCGGATGCCGCATATGACCTGGGGCTGGGCGCTGGTTTCTATGTCAACGCCACGCAACTGCCGTGGAGCCGCCATTACCGGATGTACGACTATATCGTCGACGAACTTCCGGCTCTGATCGAACAACACTTCCACGTAACGGATCGGCGATCGATTTCTGGGCACTCCATGGGTGGCCATGGTGCCCTGGTCATTGCATTGCGCAACCCGCAGCGCTATCGATCCGTATCCGCCTTTTCACCAATCGCTAACCCGACTACCAGTCCCTGGGGCAAAAAAGCATTCAGTCATTACCTGGGCGATGACGTAAAGAACTGGCGGAGCTTCGATGCAACGCTGCTAATTGAAGCGTCTCGCGCGTCGGAACATTTGCCGATGATGGTCGATCAGGGAGATGCGGACGAGTTCCTGGCCGACCAACTGAAAACCGACCGCCTTGTTGCCGCCTGTGAGGCAGTCAACTATCCTGCACAGATCACCATGCGGAAAGGCTACGATCACAGTTATTTTTTTATCAGCACATTTATCGAAAACCATTTACGTTTTCATGCAAAAGCACTTGTCTCTCCCCATTCCAAATAAAGCTTACGATTCGGAACGAGTCGCCCAGGAAACTGAATCCGGCAAATCCTGTTTCAAGGGCGATTTTAAAGCGGTCGCCAAGCGTTAATTGCAGCTTCGCATCCCAAGCCCGCAGGAAATGCCTTTCGTGGTTACTGTATAATTCATCCTTTTTGGAAATGGCATCCATGGACGCGGAACAACTTAACACCATCACCAATCACCTCACCGATCTCGACAGCCGGGCAGCAGAATTGCGGAGGTATCTTTGACTTCGATACCAAGCAGACACGCTTGAGCGAACTTACCCGGTTGATGGAAGATCCCGCGATTTGGGACGACAACAAGCGCGCGCAGGAGCTGGGCCGCGAAAAAAAAATGCTGGAAGACATTGTCATTGGTCTGGACGCCATCGGACGCCAGGTGCACGATGCCCGCGATTTGTTTCAGATGGCAAAAGAGGAGAATGACGATGCAACCCTGAAAAGCATCGACGGCGATGTCGCGCAACTGGAAGAGACCGTGGCGGAAATGGAGTTCCGCCGCATGTTTTCTCACCCGATGGACCCTAATAATTGCTTCGTGGATATCCAGGCCGGTTCGGGCGGCACTGAGGCGCAGGATTGGGCGGCGATGCTGGAACGCATGTATCTGCGCTATTGCGAACGCCATGGCTACGCCATGGAAGTGATGGAAGAATCGCCGGGAGAAGTGGCAGGTATCAAGAGCGCAAGCATCAAGATATCGGGCAATTATGCCTACGGCTATCTCCGCACGGAGACCGGCGTGCACCGGTTGGTGCGCAAATCTCCGTTCGACTCGGGAAATCGCCGCCATACCTCTTTTGCGAGCGTATTTGTCTATCCCGAAGTGGACGAGACCATTGAAATAGAAATCAACCCGGCGGATCTCCGCGTCGACACTTTCCGCGCATCGGGTGCCGGGGGCCAGCATATCAACAAAACGGACTCGGCCATTCGCATTACCCACAATCCTACGGGCATTGTGGTGCAGTGCCAGAGCGGCCGCTCCCAGCACCGCAATCGCGCAGATGCGATGGCCATGTTGAAATCGCGCCTGTACGAGGCGGAACTACGCAAACGAAATGACGAGAAACAAGCCATCGAAGACACTAAAACGGACATCGGATGGGGGCACCAGATCCGTTCCTACGTCCTGGATCAGGCGCGCATCAAGGATTTGCGTACCGGCGTTGAAAGCGGCAATACCCAGGCGGTGCTCGACGGCGGGCTGGACGATTTTATCGAGGCAAGTTTAAAGCAAGGCGTATAAGGGAATCTGATGACGACGAATGGAATTTCGGAGAACGGCCTGAACGAGGCGCTCAGCGGGGCTGATACGGAGATAAGACTCGTTGACGAGCGCCGGACCAAGCTGGCCTCACTGCGCGAAGCCGGCAATGCCTTTCCCAATGATTTCCGCCGCGAGGATTTATCGTCGGACCTTCATCGGCAATATGGCGAGCATTCCAACGAAATTCTGGAAGCAGAACTGAAAACCGTAAGCGTGGCGGGACGCATGGTGTTGAAGCGCGTGATGGGCAAGGCGAGTTTCGCCACCATCCAGGACATGGGCGGACGTATTCAGCTCTATATCACCAATGATAATGTCAGCGCGTCGGCTCATGAAACGTTCAAGCATTATGACCTCGGCGACATACTGGGCGCGCAGGGTACGCTATTCAGAACCAGAACGGGCGAGCTTTCAGTACGCGTCACGCGTTTACGGTTGCTCACAAAATCTCTGCGCCCGCTGCCGGAAAAATTTCACGGCCTGGCCGATCAGGAACAGAAGTATCGGCAACGCTATCTCGATCTGATCACTAACGAAGATAGCCGCAAAGTATTCCTCGCACGGTCAAGGATCATCCAGTCCATTCGGGAATTCTTTTCCGTGCGCGGCTACCTGGAAGTGGAAACGCCAATGATGCACCCTATTCCCGGCGGCGCGGCAGCACGGCCTTTTACCACGCATCACAATGCGCTGGATATGGCCCTCTACCTGCGTATCGCACCGGAGCTCTATTTGAAGCGTCTGGTCGTGGGTGGGATGGAAAAGGTGTTTGAGATCAATCGTAATTTTCGTAATGAGGGCATCTCCACCCGGCATAATCCCGAATTTACCATGCTGGAATTTTACGAGGCTTATCAGGATCACACCTATCTGATGAATTTCACTGAAACCATGCTCCGGGAAGTGGCGAAAAAAGTTTTAGGCACCACCAAAGTCACATACCAGGAGCGGGAATTTGATCTCGCGCAACCATTTGCGCGGCTTACCATCGTCCAGGCGATTCAGAAATTCCACCCGGAATATCCCGATGAGCTGCTCAATCACCGGGAATCGCTGATTGCGGTGATGGCATTAGAAAACATTGCTTTCAGGCCGGAAGACAGCGTTGGCGGTCTCCAGCTTTCACTGTTTGACGCAACGACCGAGCATCTGCTGTTTGAACCGACTTTTATCATCGATTATCCGGCGGAAGTCTCGCCGCTTGCACGGCGCAACGACATCAACCCTGCAATAACCGACCGGTTCGAACTTTACATTGCCGGGCGCGAAATCGCCAACGGCTTTTCCGAACTGAACGACCCGGAAGATCAGGCAGCACGTTTCCTGGAACAAGCCAACGCCAAGGAAGCGGGCGATTCCGAGGCAATGCACTACGATGCCGATTATATACGCGCCCTGGAACATGGCCTGCCCCCCACCGCCGGAGAAGGTATCGGGATAGACCGGCTGGTCATGCTGCTTACCGATAGCCCAAGCATACGTGATGTCATCCTGTTTCCGCAATTGCGCCGGGAAGATTGAACCCAGATAATCCATTAGGCGGCTCTCCGAGCCTACGCGACTGCTGGCGCCTAATGGTTATCTGGGTTGAAAACAGCTCGGCTTTGTGTGTCAGACTTCCCTGAATCATTGTCGACCATCCTCAAGCGGAGTATTGACGCCTAAAGCGGAAACTGGATTTTCTTCAGTCACTTGAAGCGAGATCTCGATAAGTTTCAAGCGTTGGCGGCTGTTCCGCTGAAGTATTGACATATACCCCCTCTGGGTATATAGTGACCTACCTATCAAGGAGAGGTCCATGTCTTCTCTTACTCTCAAACAAATCGAACTGCCCATCGAAGGCATGACTTGCTCGGCCTGCGCGGCAAGAATCGAAAAAAACCTTAATAAACTACCTGGTGTCCATGCGGCGGTCAATTTTGCCAACGAAAGCGCGCGCGTGGAATTCGACAATACCATCACCCTGCCCAAAGACCTGGTCCATTCGATCGAGAAAGCCGGATTTCAAGTCGCCCCTCAATCGGTTCAACTACGTATCGACGGAATGACGTGCGCCACGTGTAGCGGCCGTATCGAGAAAGCCTTTAACAAACTCCCAGGCGTCGTGGCTTCAGTCAATCTGGCCACCGAGATGGCCCACGTCAGCTTCAACCCCGCTGTAGTTACTGTGGATGACCTGGTCGCAGCCGTTGTCAAGGCCGGCTATGAGGCACATGAAATCAGCGATACCAGCCGCGCGGAAGAGAAAACGCGGAAACTTGCCGCGTACCATGCGGAGCTTCGCGTATTCTGGATTTCCGCCGCTCTTAGCCTGCCGCTGGTATTGCAGATGGGTCCGATGTTGTGGGGCGATCATGCGGAACTTTTGCCGCGCTGGCTGCAATGGCTACTGGCAACGCCGGTACAGTTCTGGGTTGGCAAGCGTTTCTATATCGCCGCATGGCATGCCTTGCGTGGAGGTGGCGCCAACATGGATGTGCTGGTCGCGCTGGGCACCAGCATGGCATACTTTTTCAGCGCGGCGGTAACGCTGCTGGCACTGGACCAGCATGTCTATTTCGAGGCCAGTGCGGCCATTATCACGCTGGTACTATTGGGAAAACTGATGGAAGCCCGCGCCAAGGGCAAAACTTCAACGGCTATCGAGGCGCTCATCAGACTGCAACCCAAAACAGCGCGGATAGAACGTGACGGCGAGATCTTGGAAGTAGAAGCCCGCACGCTTCTGGCAGGTGATATCTTTATCGTGCGTCCGGGTGAGAATATGCCAGTGGACGGTGTCGTCATCGAAGGCACCTCCAGTGTGAATGAGGCCATGCTGACGGGGGAAAGCCTGCCGACCGCAAAACAGGCGGGTGCAAAAGTCTATGCGGCCACCATAAATCAGCATGGTCTGCTCAAATGCCGCGCCACGAGCGTTGGAGCCCATACCCACCTTGCGGCTATTATCCGCCTGGTGCAGGAAGCGCAGGGCTCCAAGGCGCCGATCCAGCGATTGGCGGATACGATCTCGGAAATATTTGTGCCGGTGGTTGCAATCATCAGTGTACTGACGTTGACATTCACATGGTGGCTGATCGGCGATTTTGTTCCTGCCCTCATCAACGCTGTGGCGGTACTGGTCATCGCCTGTCCATGCGCACTGGGATTGGCTACGCCAACAGCAGTCATGGTCGGAGCGGGACGTGGTGCCCAGGCAGGCGTACTGATCAAAAATGCTGCTGCGCTGGAACACGCGGAAAAGATTCACGTTTTGATCGTGGACAAAACCGGCACGCTTACAGAAGGCAGGCCAGCGGTCACAGATATTGTTCCCGCCAGATCTGTAACCGGGCATGACCTGATGCAAGTTGCGGTGACCTTGGAACAAGGGTCGGAGCATCCTCTTGCAAAAGCGGTTATGGAACGTGGCGACAGCATGAATATCCAGCCGCAAACCATAAGCGATTTTACCGCGGTCGCCGGCAGTGGAATCACCGCCCGCATCAATGGCGTTGAATATATCCTTGGTTCACCAAAATTTGTAAGGGAACATGGCGCTCTGACTGAGGATCACGCAATCGCTGCTCTCCAGGCCGAAGGCAAAACCGTCGTGGGAATTGCTACCCTATCCAACGGCATTTTTGAAGTGATCGGCTATCTCGCCATTGCCGACCGGCTGCGGCGCACGTCCATGCGGGCAGTAGCGCGCTTGCAGGCAATGGGCATCGAAGTCATCATGCTGACTGGCGATAACCCAGCTACCGCCGCTGCCATTGCAAAACAGGCGGGCATCACCAGTTACCGCGCGGAGGTGCTGCCGCAAGACAAGGCCGCTGAAGTAAAAAAAATGAAAATGAGCGGTAAATTCGTTGGCATGGCAGGTGATGGCATTAACGATGCTCCGGCGCTGGCCGCGGCCGATGTTAGCTTCGCCATTAGCGCGGGCTCTGACGTCGCGATTGAAGCCGCCGACATCACTCTCATGCGTGACGACCTGATGGGCGTAGCCGATGCCATTTCGCTCTCGCGTGCAACGTTAGGAAAAATCCGCCAGAATCTTTTCTTCGCTTTTGTCTATAACGTACTGGGCATCCCATTGGCGGCAATGGGTTTACTGAATCCCGTGATCGCGGGCGCAGCAATGGCGATGAGTTCGGTATCGGTAGTCGGTAATTCATTGTTGTTGAAACGTTGGCGGACGGGGACTTGATCTGGAATATCACTATTGCTGAAAGGAGGGTCGCAGTGCAAACGGAAACCATGAGAATCGAAGGGATGACCTGCATGGGTTGTGTCAACAGTGTGAAGAACGTCCTGGAGAAGCTGCCCGGAGTGAGGAGCGCCGAGGTTTCGCTGGAACAGAAACAGGCCACCATCCAGTACGACGCCGCCAGTACCAACGTAAACCAGTTCAAGCATGCGATCGAGGATGCCGGTTTTGAAGTCATCAACTAGCAGGCAGTCCTGCCATGCACCACAAACGGTGGTGCAACCGGACAAGGAAGCCTTGATCAGGCGCCTCAACCGCATTGAGGGCCAGGTGCGCGGCGTCAATAAAATGATCGTGGAAGACCGCTATTGCGTTGATATCCTGAACCAGGTCTCTGCGCTGCAATCCGCGCTTGATGCGGTGGCCATGCTGTTATTGGAGAACCATACCCATGGTTGCATGCAGGGCGCCATCAAGTCGGGCAAAGGCGATGCGGCAATCGATGAATTGATGGCGGTGGTGCGGAAATTCGCACGGTAGCCGGCCCGGCGTTCTGGGCTGGCTACCGCGGGCACCTGGTATGACAAACCGGTAGAGAAGGTAATGACACGACTTGTCCTGATTGTTCTTTTGTGTTTCGCTGGTTCCGCTATCGCCGCCGGACTTCCACCGGTTGAAGCGCCCGACACGATGGCAGAACGGGTAAAAGCCTGTATTGCCTGTCATGGTCCGGAGGATAAAGCAGGCCGGGATGCATACTATCCGCGTATCGCAGGCAAGCCCGAAGGCTACCTTTTCAACCAGCTGCGCAACTTCCGGGATGGCCGCCGCTATTACCAACCCATGGCCCTGCTGCTGGAGAATCTGCCCGATCAATACCTGCGGGAAATGGCCGCTTACTTCGCTTCACTGAAACAGGCCTTCCCCCCGCCCGAGCCAATGACTTCCTCGCCGGCGGAAATCAAACTGGCCCGCAGGCTGATCACCCAGGGAGATCCCATCCGGAAAATTCCTGCCTGCATCGAATGCCATGGCAAGGATCTGATGGGAACCGCGCCTTTCGTCCCGGGGTTGCTGGGCCTGCCACGGGTCTACATCATCGCCCAATTCGGCAACTGGCAGAATGGCGGTTTGATGCGGGGGCAAACTCCCGACTGCATGTCGGAAATTGCAAAACAGCTCACGACCGACGAAGCAAGCGCCATTGCAGCGTGGCTGGCCGCGCAGCCGGTTTCCGAAGCCATTCTAAAACACGCGGGCCCGGTAGCAGCCCTCCCGGACAAACTGGCCAGGCGTTGCAGCAGCATCGTTCTGCAATCGCCAGGGAAAATTCAATGAAACGGTTTGCCATCGCGGCTGCGCTTGCCGGGCTCGCGGGTCTCGGCATATTCCTGGCAACGGTGAGTTCGCCCCCTGGGGACGAATCGCCGGCGGCGAAGAGCGGCGATCCTGCCGATCTGCAGAGACAGCGGACACAGGGCGCCTATCTCGCGCAAGCCGGTAATTGCATGGGGTGCCATACCGCCCAGGGAGGAAAACCTTACGCGGGGGGACATATCCTTGCTACGTCCATCGGGACTTTCATTACGCCCAACATCACGCCCGATACGGAAACCGGTATCGGACAATGGAGTGAACAGGACTTCTGGCGGGCATTGCATAATGGCAAGGCACGCGACGGCAACCCCTTGTACCCTGCATTTCCGTATACGGATTATACAAAAGTGACGCGCGACGACGCCGATGCGATCTTCGCCTATCTTCAGTCGCTTCCGCCCATCCGGCAACGCAATCCACCAAGCCGGATCAGCTTTCCTTTCAATCTTCGCCCGCTCCTGTATGTCTGGCGGGCACTTTACTTTACCGAGGGTACTTACCAGCCGGAGGCTGCAAAGAGCGATGAATGGAACCGTGGCGCCTATCTCGTGCAAGGGCTCGGACATTGCAACGCCTGCCATACAACGCGGAATCCGCTTGGTGCAAGCCAAGGCAATATACTGGGGGGTGGACAGATCATGGGCTCGAACTGGTATGCGCCGTCCCTGACCTCCCTCCAGGAGGCCAGCACCTCTGGCTGGCCGATCGAAGACATTGTTCAACTCCTCACCACAGGCCTGTCGCCCCGGGCAATCGTAACCGGGCCGATGGCCGATGTCGTCAGCCAAAGTCTTCAGTATCTGTCAGCGGGTGACGCGCGCGCCATGGCTATCTATCTCGAATCATTGCCTGAAGGCGCCCCGCATTCCAGAGGAATAGCCCCTGAGCTTACTGATGAGGTGGACGGACAGCTCCGGCGGGGAGGCAAGATCTATGAGACATATTGTCAGGATTGCCATGGCAGCTTTGGGCAAGGTGCTCCGGGCGCTTATCCGGCGCTGGCGGGCAACCGCGGCATTACATTGGCTTCTCCGATCAACGCCATTCGCAGCATTCTTCACGGCGGCTATGCGCCGGTCACCGCAGGCAATCCGCGTCCTTACGGGATGCCACCATTTGCACAAATTCTGCGGGACGAAGAGATCGCGCTGGTCTTGTCGTATATCCGCAATGCATGGGGTAATCGTGGCAGCCTGGTGACCGCGGTTCAAGTTGACCGGAGCCGGAAAGGCATGCAATAAAACGTCCGGCCAAAGGAATCCCGGAGCGAGCGGCGCGCCTCTCGTCTCGCATGTGGGTAACAATTCTGTTCATGCCGGCGATATATTGCTGGTTAAGCAGTCGTACAGTAGCGATGGCCGGTGAGGATGTGTTCAGGCAACATTCCTGCAACTTGAAAATTGGCGGAGCCATGCATGACTTTCTTGCGTAACAAGAATGGGTCGGGTGCAACCGGTACAGAGACCCTGGCTGCCCAGGCGGTAACAGCAGGTCTGGTATATTTTTCGGATAATGAGCCTGGAATCCGGAGACTACGCCGGGGCCGCGGATTTCATTACGTTGATCCCGATAAAAAAGCGCTTACGGATAAGGCTGTACTTCAACGCATTGCCAAGCTGGCGATACCCCCGGCTTATACCGACGTATGGATTTGCCTTCATGCACAGGGGCATTTACAGGCAACTGGACTCGATGCACGCAAGCGAAAGCAGTATCGTTATCACCCCGACTGGCGTGTAGTGCGCGACGGCATCAAGTTTGGCCGAATGGTAGAGTTCGGAGAAGCACTACCCGCGCTTCGGCAATGCTTGCAGCGTGACCTGAGGCGACGGGGTCTGCCGCGGGAAAAAATCCTGGCGGCGATCGTAAGCCTGCTGGATACCACCCGGGTGCGCATTGGCAGTCTGTCCTATGCACGCGACAACCATAGCTTCGGACTGACCACGCTACGCAAGCGTCACCTTTCTTGCGTCAGCGAGCGGCGGTGCGTACTGCTGAAATTTCAGGGCAAGGGTGGTATCGAACATGAAGTTACGATTGATAATCGGCGCATCGTAAAAATCATACGCGATTGCCAACGACTGCGGGGCCAGCACCTTTTTCAATACCTGGATGACAATGGCAAGCGCCATTCCATCAGCCCCGAGCTGGTAAACGGCTATCTCCACGAAACCATGGGCGCCGAATTCACCGCCAAGGATTTCAGGACCTGGGGCGCTACGCTGAGAGCATTTGAACTGATGCTGGACACTCCCCTCCCGGACCTGCCAAGTAAACGTGCTCTCAAGGCCTGCATCGTATCCGCGATAAGAAAGGTTGCCGACGAGTTGAGAAACACCGTTGCAGTCTGCCGGAAGTCCTATATTAATCCCGTGGTGTTCTCGGCATGGCAAACAGGCGTTCTTCACCAGTGCATGCAAGAACAGGCAGAGGAATTGCGCGGACAGCTGGAATGCATGGTTCTGGCGCTTCTTCGTCGAGAGCAGCCATGAGCCGCCCATGGATCCTGAAGGCAACCTGAATCAGCCTCCGCTCAAATCAATGAGCGGTGCGGCACAATGACGCATGTGGCATATTGCCGCATCATGGAATTAACAGGCGCCAATTCTGTCTAACTTTTATCTGGCATGATTCGGCAAAATGCCTGAGGCCAGCCGATAATCAGCCTTTTCTCCCGAGCGATTCTTGCCTGGCCTGTCCGCGCCCGCCGGCCACTTAATTATTATGACGAATATGTTTTATATGATTTCTATCCGCAATGTTTTATTGGGTGCAAGCGATATCCACAAAGGTATTGACTTATACCCCCCCATGGTATACATTAAAACCTTAAAAAATCAGAAATTATCTCTGAAACTCAACCGAATTTCGCGTAACCCGAGGAGAAATTTAAAATGAATACATTACGAGTTGCCATCCTTCTTGTTGGCGCTACATTGGCCGGAATGTCCGCATTTGCTGCGGCGCATACCGAAGAATATTTCGATTCTGTCGAGTCGCCCCACGGCGGGCAAATGCGCATGTCCGGACCTTATCATCTCGAGCTTGTCGCAAAGGATAAAGAAATCGTGCTCTATGTGATGGATCATGCCAACAACAAGCTCAGTGCCGAGGGCGGCTCAGGCAAGGCCACAATACAGACCGGCAAAGACAAAACCAGAACGTCGGTCAAGCTGGAACAGGCAGGTGACAATATGTTCAAAGGGACGGGAGATTTCTCTGTCCACCCTGACACAGCAGTCACCGTATTCATTAAGTTGCCGGGACAGGAAGCATATTCAGCCCGTTTCACCCCGCTCAAGGCCAAGGCCAAGCTTGCCATGAAAAACAAAGATGCCAAACCACAAGCGGCTGATAATAACGGGCATCACCATCACTGACCGCGCGATACATAGTCCGCGATCAAGCCGCAAAAGGTTTCCTTGACGAATTTGCTGGCCGTTACCCCGGTATTCATACCGGTTCATCTTTCACCAGGGAAAGCTGAGTATCAGCCAGCAAATCGTCAACAAAGCGCTGAAAGGGAATATCTCCTCTCAGCACCGCACGGACGTCAATGGTGACGCGTAAGCGTCCGCTTTGCAGCCTCAGGAGCTTCAGATAGTTGGGGAAGAAATGATGTGCGGGTACCGCGATACCGGCACCCGGGTGTTCAGTAGGATAACCGACCCATTCAGGCACCAATCCAGACTGGCGGATGGCTGCTTCGGATTCTTCGTATATATAGGCGGTAACGCCGATGGCATCGCTTTTCCAATGCCTGATCGGAATAAGAGGCAGCGCTTGACGGGCAGACGGTGTAACTTGCGCAGACTCGCGCTTGGGTTTGGCTGTCATAAAGATTCCTTTATAAGCGGTTCAATGCTCACCCTCTCGACATCAATCCTCCGCTATCGGAACCACAGCGACAGCGAGTGCATAATCCAATCCTGCGGCAAATGTCAAGGTGGATCATCGCGGGCAATGTTCCATCTATGTTACGGATTTCAGGAACGTTGCAAATTGGACTGAAGTACTATATGTGAAGTAATCTCAGGGAATCGCAAGCATGGCGTTATTGGCGACACGCTGCCGGGCGCCGCTGTCACTGGCCTGAGGCTATGAAAACGTCAGCGCTTGTGAATGTCCATTCGTTGCATAGTTCTGACGCTAGCTGTTGATTGCCGAGTTCCAGAATATAGTTACAATGGCGCTCGGCGGATGTTTTGTTTTCACTTAAAACCCTCTCTGTAGATAACTCTTTCAGTCACCGTTTCATCGGGAGCCATCAATGTCCAACGAGGTTACCCCCAACCATATCTTGCAGACCGGCATGGCCTTCTGGGCATCAAAAACCCTTCTCAGCGCTGTCGAGATGGGTATCTTCACTGAATTGTCCCAAGGTCCGGCAAATCTGGATTCACTCAGCCAGCGCGTAGGCCTCCATCCGCGCTCGGCACGCGATTTCCTCGATGCGCTGGTGGCGCTTGGCTTCCTCAAACGCGAGGATGGCTACTACAGCAACACGCCGGAGACCGACCTGTTCCTCGACCGGAAGAAATTATCGTACATTGGCGGCATCCTTGAGATGGCAAACCGCCGCCTCTATCCGTTCTGGAGTCATCTTACCGAGGCACTTCGCACGGGGCTGCCGCAAAACGAAAGCAAGACTGGAAACATCGGTCTTTTCGAAACGCTATATGCCGATCCTGCTGCCCTGAAAGAATTTCTCTCCGCGATGACTGGCGTCAGCCATGCATCCAATCGCGTGATCGCCCGAGCCTTTCCCTGGAACGACTATCACACGTTTGCCGATATAGGCATCGCGCAAGGAGACCTCGCCGCACAGATTGCGCTCGCCAACCCGCACTTGCGTGGCTTTGGATTCGACTTGCCCGAGGTCGCACCGATTTTTCAGCAGCATGCTGAAACTACGGGAGTCGCAAACCGGCTTACTTTCATGCCCGGTGATTTTTTCAAGCATGACTTCCCGAAAGCGGATGTTGTGCTGATGGGCCATATCCTGCACGACTGGGATCTGCCCACAAAAAAGATGCTCATCCGGAAGGCATTCGAGGCCGTTCCTATTGGCGGTGCGCTCATCGTCTATGAGGCCATCATTGACAATGACCGCGCACAGAACGCCTTCGGTTTAATGATGAGCCTGAATATGCTGATCGAAACGCCGGGAGGTTTCGATTACACCGGCGCCGACTGCAAGGCATGGATGAAAGATGCCGGGTTCTCCACCATGCGGGTCGAACCGCTGACCGGGCCGGACTCAATGGTCATCGGGATTAAATAGCGCCGATACAGCTCAGCGCCCCAATATCCCCCGCATTTCATTGTTAGCCATTGAAAGATAGTTTAAAAGTAGTATCTCAATTCCATATCCCTGGGCATAATCCACGCGGATCCTTGGTAATGCCAACAGGGTGCATCGTTCCCTACAAACGCCCGTCTCAATATGCACGATCTGTTCATCGAGTTAATCAACGTAACCATTATCTGGTCGGTGAGATCATCGGTTGTCCTGCCCCAGGCCGTGCGGACATTATGATTTCTCACAATCCCTTCATCTTTGCCTGAACGGCTTTGTTTGGGGCTCAAAGGTGTACCTTAGTCCAATAGCAAATATTCCAAAAAGCCGTAAGATGCAACCAGGAGATAGCGTCCTAGCCTAAATAGAGAAATGAAATGAGCAAGTTATTTGGAACAACCGGCTTCCTTGGTTTTCTCTTAGTCACGATATCGCCGGCACAGGCTTCACCAATTTACACCATGGCTGATTTTACCGGCCAGGTTACTAACGTGACCAAATTCGGCAGCGAACTAGGGTTGCAACGAACCCAAACATGCGCTGGCTGTCCTGAGGGTTTCGTTGGTGGCCATTTACTATTCGAAAAGGACCTTACGCCAGAAGCAGGAAGTGGAGTGGTAAACGTTCCACTGACGTCATTTGCAACGGCCTCAAACAATGAGATTTTCGATATTGTCTTTGGCGGCTATCCGCTGGCATTCCATTTTGGGGATGTAAATATTCAGGACGGACCGGCTATTCAGTTTAAAAACGGAATCTTCAACGGTCTCAATTTTGTAAACGATTTTTCGCTTAATGGAAAATTCTTTGAGCTCAGCATGCGGGGCGAAAACTGGGATATAAAGACAAGGAATAGTAATGGCGTATATTCGCAGCTTGCAGCTTCCGGCCATTTAAATATCGGCGATGCCGGTCTGACCAATCAGCGAATATTCATGCCGATATCCGAACCGCTCCCGGAGCTCCCTGCCAGCGTTCCCGAACCCACTACACTGGCGCTTCTTGCTCTTGGCATGCTAGGCCTTGTCGCTGCCCGTCGACGCCCCCAGTAATCTCTCCGATATGACCTCAGCCCTGCTTCGGCAGGATTTGCCGTTTTCCGAAAATGGAATCCCGCTACGGCGGATTTTCTCTTGAAGTTCGGCATCACAAAACGATCGGTGATATTCCCAATGCATTCGAGATGGGTGTTCCATTAAGGGAAACCCCGGAAATTCTTATTCGAAAGTCGAAATTACGATTGACATTTGAAATTAATCCACATCAATAATATAAGCGACACAAGCCTTCTATAATACGCTATGGAAAACCACATGAGTGTTTTCTTTTCATGTAAGTTGCTAATAACAATAGTATTTTATTGAAGATCAAAAAGCGGTCAACTGAGAAATCATTGTTCATTCGGCTTTGATGCGGCCGCTACCAAAAAATCTTATCCCTCTCTGGTTGTACGAACATTTCTATAGGCATAGAGGTAACAAAACAACAACGAATTGTTTTAGCTTTCGCTCGATAAATCCAGATCAATACGGCTAATGAGTGCCAGTAATAATCTGGAAAGCAAAAATCCGATCGCGTTGCTCGTCGTGGGCTGTTTGGGCAGTTATCACACATCGATTTTTACATTCATGGTTGTTCAATGCTGATGCTCGATTCGTGCGTTTCTCGGCGGAAGATGCAAAATTTTTATCCCAAAAAAAGCGAAATGGCTATTGACTTTTGCCATTAATCCACATGTGTAACGTGAGCGACATAAATGCCCGCAATACACCTATGGAGAACCGCATGAACACTATCTTCCAATATAAGCTATTGATAATTATTGTATATTTGTGAAGATCAAAAAAAGGTCAATTGAGAAAAACCCGTTACGGAAAGCTGACTTACCCATTGTGTTCAGGGTTTATCAACAAACTTATCCACAGCAATTGTGGAGAAAAAAGCAGATCACGTTACCAGGTTCGCTAATCTATGTAGCCGCCCGGCAGACTGCCGGCAAACCGATTAAAACCGATCCCACACGCTTCCCAGCTTATTCTATTCAATCTGATCAAAGGCGATATAGAAAGGGAGAAGCGCTTCAAACTCAAGTGGTTTCGAAACGGAACGACAAATTTGGTTGTTTTGCCGCTGTATCCACAACGCACCCAGGAGACCTTGATTAAGGTGGCAGACCTCTTCCTGCCCAGCGTTGGCCTCCCCATGGACTCCCCGGCTCAAATTCCGGCACCGCTGTTCTTTATCTACAGAAATGCTATCGATTTCACCCAAAAAAGGAAATTTTCTCTTGACATTCTGGAGTAATCCATCTGTCACAAAATTTGCACAATTACATGGCTAAACCTGCCCGTCTCTAGATTTCAGCACAACTGGTTGATAACAATATACTATTTATTATCTGAAAGAATAGTCAAAAAGGAGACGGTTGTGATAAGGATATGACTTGCGTGCCATATTCAGCGATTATCAACAAACTTATCCACATAATTGTGGACGACAAAAATAGCCTGGTGGTCTGGTAGCCCCTTTAAAAAAACTAAAAAAACTCGTTAAGGAAACGGTGGTGGATTTTGAACGACTTTGGCAAATGCTATTTATTCATACCCGAGAACCAAGCCGAATGCTTGTGGACTAAATCTCGTATGGTTGCCATAAGAGGCCACAGGAATTCAGCCGGTATCCCGCTGCAACATTGTTTCAGAGTTCCAGAACAGCTGAAGAATCGAAGCAAGAAAAGCACTGGCAAAGATAAAAAATGGCTGAAACATGGTTTAGCCAGACGATTATTCAGATAACTACTGCTATGGCAGCGACTAGGTTCGGTATCGCACAGTATTTTTCTGTAGGTGGATTATCTTCTGCGAAACAGTCGTACGGGTTCGAAGCATACGGAGAACGAATTTTTATCGAGGTTCTCTGTTGTAGTTTTCTTGAAGGAGAAAATAGTGAAGAAGCATGATCATGATGAGGCATCCGGCTCCTTTTCCGCCCTGCTTGATAAAGGGGCGGAAGTCTTTACAAAAAAAATGTTCAGGCATTCTCAATCAAAGTCACAGGAACGCTGGGGCGATATGGAACAGGAACGGCGGGGGAAAAAATCGTTTATCGTTAGGTCGAAGTCCCGCAGGGACGAGTTTGACCTAAACTAGCCCAAGTAAAGGCCGGTAACCAGCACCCTCAATACGCGATGTGCGCAGAATGGATCGGCGTGAATTGCCAATCAGCTTGCGACCTGGCCGAAAGGTTACATGACGCGAATATTTTTGAATTGCCAGGGATCATCCCAATCCACTTCCTCGCTAAATAGTCGCCCCCTGTCGTGCAGAGGGGTCCAGTCGCTATAGACCCCCACCACCTCGCCCAGGTAAGGCCGGGCGATTTCCAGGACAGCCTCATAATCAATGTCGTCGGGTTCCACCACGCCCGCATAAGGATTGCGAAGCGCCCACACCACACC
>JBOIFK010000075.1:0-6698 GCA_050741585.1 Nitrosospira sp. | reverse complement strand
CTCCACGACGGGCTGGTTCAGGGTTTTCAGAAGTTCCTTAATACAATCATGCCAAAGGCCAGCGTCCAATCGGGATATAAACCGGCCCATTGCTGGTCTGCGTCGATTTAACCAACCTCCATTCACGTGCCCTCCAGGCTATCGGGACCGCCAATTGAGGCAAGGCATGACACGACGCTTTTCTCATCAGTGTTATATGCGGCTGATAAGCGCGCGCCCGCTCGATTGAGAATCCGGCAGCGGATAGAGCGTCCTGTAACGCATTCACCAATTCTCCAAGCTCGCGGGGAATCCTGCCTATCGCTGCATAAGCAATACCGTTGTGTTTCCAGTAGCGAATTTCTTCGATAACGACATCAAAAGCGCGTGCGCGCCTCTTAACTCCGTCAGCTGCCAGACATACCACATCCAACTTGCTGGCATCTATCTCCCCCAGGAATACCAGCGTGAGATGAAGGTTTTCCGGCTGGGTTTTCCGCCCGCTGCAGAACAGCCCTGCCTGCAATCGCTCTGCCAGCGTGGTCAGTTGTTTTTTGGCTGCACTGTCCGGCCATATCGCAAAGAAAATCCGGGCGGTTTCCCCCCTGATATCCGGCTTTCCGTCAGTTATCCGCATCGTTTATCAGATCAGAGAAGTTCTGAACGAACCTTCAGGGTCTGCGGCAATTCAACCTCGACGATCTATTCAGAGACTACCGGTTATCAGACATACGGCTTCCGCCTCTATGCCCTCGCCCCTGCCAACGGGTCCCAGACGCTCGGCGGTCTTGGCCTTGACGTTGACATCCCCTGTCCGCATGCCGAGATCCTGTGCAATATTGGCAATCATGGTGGGAATATGCGGTGCCATTTTTGGCGCCTGAGCGATGATAGTGGCATCAACATTGATCACTTTGTAGCCATGCCCTTGCAGCAAATGGGAAACATTTTGCAATAACACGCGGCTGTCAATGTTCTGGTACCTTGGATCGGTGTCCGAAAAATGCTTGCCGATATCGCCCAGCGCCGCCGCGCCCAGGAGCGCATCGCAGATCGCATGCAGCAGGACGTCTGCATCGGAATGCCCAAGCAGGCCTTTTTCGTACGGAATGATCACGCCACCGACGATAAGTTTGCGGCCTTCGACCAACTGATGCACATCAAAACCTTGCCCAATTCTAACCGTACTCATTCTTTTCTCTCTCTTCTCATCGCTTATGATCCGCCGGGCAAACGATACAAACATCATACCGGGGAGGACCGTATCCGGGAGCCAGCACGTTCAGGGATTCCTCAGTATCAGCTCAGCCAGGGCGAGGTCCTGGGGATAAGTAACTTTCAGATTGCGTACATCGCTCAGGACCAGCTTGGGATGCAAGCCCAATGCCTCAATCGCTCCCGCATCGTCGGTCATGGTCGCCCCGCCGGTCATGCTCAGGGCTTCCATCAGCAATTGATAACGAAACATCTGTGGCGTTTGCGCCTGCCATAGATTCTCTCTGGATTCGGTACGCTCAACCCGGCTGCTGATGTCGCCGCGCTTTAACGTGTCCGCTACTGGAACCGCAAGTAACCCGCCCACCTCATCGTCAGCCAGCTCATCCATCAATCTGTCGAGCTGCTTTTCGCCTAAACAGGGCCGCGCCGCATCGTGTACCAGCACCCAGTCGCTGCTGCTGATGGACGAGGCTTCCCGTGCCGCTTTCAGTCCGTTAAGCACGCTTTGGGCGCGCGTTGCACCACCACATTCGAGCACAGCCAGCTTGCCCGGGAGTTCAGACCAGTCATGCCGCAACCATTCCCCATCGCCCGGAGTAAGCACCACAAACACGCGGGTAATCCGTGGTGAATGGCACAACGTTCGTAAAGCATGGTAAATCATCGGCCTGCCGGCCAATGGCAAATATTGCTTGGGAAGTTCGCCTCCCATGCGTGAACCGGAGCCCGCCGCGGGAATGAGCGCAAAAAAGTTTGCCATTGCAAGCGAGATCAACTTGAAGTGGATTTAAACAGAACAATGACAGGTAAATATTTTCGGGTTCGATCGGCGCTGCCGCCATGCATATATTGACCTGACCGCCCTATAAGTTACAAGTTACAAAAAGTCAGCTCAAAATCTACATCCTCTTCGCATATTTTGGTTTTTTGCCTTGAACCGGAGATAACGAAACGTATGTTAAGCGCATATTTGTTGGCACTGATCTCGGGCACGCACGGCAGGCTCTCGTCCACCTTCAGGCACAGCATATGCGCTACCCGTCCAGGCCCCATCTGCTGGAATACGCCCCCGTGCGCAGTGTGCCGAAAGGTTTTACCACTGTTCCGCAACAGGTGCAAAACGATGCTGAAACCATCCTCAAGCGGCAGCAGCGGTGCAAGCCACTCATTGAGATCGTTGCGGCGCAGCGCGGGGTCCAGATGCAACCAATAGTGATAAGACGGTAGATCGAATTCACATGCGGCCCCGGGTATTCCCATACGCTGTTTGATGCTCATCAGCCACTCATTCTCGCGCATGTGTTCTCCGATTTTCCCAGTCATATTCAGCATGCTGTGGGAAGCTGCCTGGATGTTATCCAACACCTGATTCAGCGCGCCTTCTGAAATATCCGGACTTCTGCGGAGAATTTCCAATGCCTGTTTTTGCCGTTCCAGTTCCTGCAGCAAATCTGATTTCATATCGGCACGGCTCGTTACATCAAGAATTTCAAACAGGGTAACGAGGGCGGAGTGGTGCTCAACAGCGTCGTCCCTGGCAGAAAAGAAAGCTATCTTGTCAAACAGATCCTCAAGCCGCAACAAGGTACGAATGCGTTCATTAAGGGGATGTTCGTAGCAAATCATGATGGGTTGGCGCGGAGACTGAAACGGACATACGATATTGCCCTATGAAACAGATTTTTACAATTAAAATTGCCATGCAATCGAAGCAACTGCTGGCAGGAGAATCAGCCTGCGTTCGCTAGGGCGAGATATTTTCTGTGCAAGATATTGACTTGTTGCTGCAGATTCACCATATCCCCATCATTTGCAATAACATCGTCCGCTTGTTGCCGTCGCTCGCGACGAGAAAGCTGTGTTGCCATGATGGCGCGCACAGTTTGTTCATCCAGCCCGGTGCGGGCAACAGTACGGACAATCTGGTCATGTTCAGGGCAATCCACTACCAGGATGCGATGGATCATTTCCTGATAACCGCCAGTTTCGAGCAGCAATGGCACAACGATCACCCCGTAGGGGGCGGTGAAATGCGCGGCACGGTGCGCCACTTCATCACGGATAAGGGGATGTAGAATCGCCTCGAGTTTTCGGCGCGACTCGTTGTCGGAGAATACCAGGCGACGCATTTTTTTACGATTTAGCGCCCCCCCCTCCGTGATGAATTCTTTAGTAAACATTTTTCGTATAGCGGCTATCGCTGCGCCCTGCGGCTGAGTAAGTTCATGCGCGATTACATCGGTATCGACAAGATCCGCGCCCAGTGCGGCAAAAAAACTTGCAGCGCTGGTTTTGCCGCTGCCGATTCCTCCGGTTAAACCAATCATCAAGGACATGAGCTACAACAAACCGAAATAGACGCGATTAATCTGATTTCCCCAGAACAAGGCAAGGAGGCCGCCGCCGGCCAGGTATGGTCCGAATGGTATGGGAGTATGGCGCCCGCGCTTTGCCATGATAATCAGTCCGACACCGAGTACGCTCCCCGCTACGGAAGAAAAGAGGATCACTAACGGCAGCATTTGCCATCCGAGCCATGCCCCGATGACAGCAAGTAATTTGAAATCGCCGTAACCCACGCCTTCCTTGCCGGTGATCAGTTTGAAGCACCAGTATACCGACCACAGTATCAGGTAACCGGCAACCGCACCAATGATCGCGGAACGAATATCGGTGAAGCCTTCACTGAGATTGACTAATAATCCTACCCATAGCATGGGTAAAGTAATCTCGTTGGGAAGCAGTTGGGTATCCATGTCAATGCATGCCAGCGCAATCAGGGCCCAGATGAAGACCAATGCGGCAAAAGCAGCAAAACCATAGCCGAAATGCCAGGCAGTGAAGCCACCGATGAAGCCGGTTAATACCTCGATCGCAGGATAGCGCACGGAAATGGATGCACGGCATTGAGAGCAATGCCCCCCCAATACCACGTAACCTGCAACTGGAATATTTTCCAGCGCGGTTATTTTGTGCCCGCAATGCGGACAGGCGGAATGGGGCAGGAAGAGATTGAATGGTTGCAACGAGACATCAATCGTATCACCGGTCAATCCGGCACACTGCTGCCGCCATTCCCTGTCCAGCATTCTCGGCAGACGATAAATCACCACATTCAAAAAGCTGCCTGCTATCAGACCGATGATGAAGAAGAACGAAATAAAAAAAACCTGAGTATTTTGCAACACGTAAATAAGCGACATTGATATTCGGTATCAGAATGACTGTCTGTATCTGGCCTCTACTCAAATGGCGCCAGGCCGGGAAAGATCCGCACCACCTTGACTACCCGGTCCTGAGTCTGAACGACTTCCATCGGATAGTCGGCGATTTTCAGGCTGGTACCAGCCTCAGGAATGTCCTGGAAGTATTCCAGAATAAGACCATTCAGAGTTTTCGGACCTCCAAGAGGTAGTCGCAGGCCGAGCTTGCGGTTGAGATCGCGCAGCAGACTGCTGCCTTCCACGATTACACTGCCATCTTCCTGTTTCACGAATGTACTCGCTTGCGTCGGCGCGTGGGTGGTAAATTCACCAATAATTTCCTCGATGATATCTTCCAGCGCTACCAGTCCCATCCATTCGCCGTACTCGTCCACGATGAGACCGACACGCTCGCGGTTTTCCTGGAACAGTTGCAGCTGCGAAAACAAGGGTGTGCCGGAGGGGATAAAGTACGGCTCGCGCATGATTTTCTCGAGGATCATGGCGGTGACCTCTCCGTTTCTCATCTGATTTAGAACTTTGCGCACATGAATGATACCAATCACGTTATCAAGGGTTCCCCGGTATACCGGCAGACGAGTATGATGACAGGTAAGCAACTGATTATGAATGGTCTCATCATCGTCCTCCAGATCGATCGCCTCAATTTGACCACGAGGCACCATGACGTCGTCAACGGTAACGGTTTCAAGGTCGAACAGATTAAGTAACATGCTCTGATGTTTTTTGCGGATGAAGTGTCCCGCCTCCAACACGAGCGTTTTGAGCTCTTCCAGGCTGATTTTCTGTGCAGTATTATCTTTTCCGGGCTTTAAGCGCAGAATGATGAGAAGTGCCTGTACGAACAGATTGACAAACCATACGACCGGGTAAAAAAGTTTCAGCAGCGGTGTCAGCACGTAGCTTGAAGCGAGTGCGATGCGCTCCGGGTAAGCAGCGGCGATCACCTTGGGCGTAATTTCGCTGAAGACGAGAATGGCAAAGGTCACGCATACCGTTCCGATAAGCAAGGCGAGATCGTTATGCCCGAAGAAGTTGGAAATAATAACCGCCACCAGCGTCGCGGCGGCGGCGTTCAGTAAATTATTGCCAAGCAGGATGACGCCCAGCAGCCGGTCAGTCCTCAACAACAACTGGTTAGTCAGGCGAGCACTGCGGTGTCCCTCTTTTGCGAGATGCTTCAACCGGTAACGGTTGATCGCCATCATACTGGTTTCGGAAAGGGAAAAAAATGCAGATAGGATCAATAAAACAGCCAGCGCTATCAGCAGCACATACAACGGCATATCTTCCAAAAGAAACGCCTTTATGCAAATAGAAAAAAATTAGAATCGGAAGGGGCGGCTATCACCTGAAGATTCGATTGCCTGAAAACTGGATACCCTGCACCGCTCGCCCTGTCTATATTTCACACGGTGGCAGCCCACTAGCGCCGCAGTATCACTTCCAGTACAAATTTACTGCCAAGATAAGCCAGCAGCAGCAGAATAAATCCAGCCAGTGTCCACCGGATGGCGATACGTCCACGCCAGCCATAGAGTTGCCTGCCCGTTAGCAGGGCCGCGAAAACACCCCATGAAATGATGCCGAATAGCGTCTTGTGAGTGAATTTGAGCGGTTGGCCGAACACCTCTTCCGAAAAAACGATGCCACTGATAAGCGTCAGCGTGAGCAGTATGAACCCCACCCAGATGACGCGGAACAACACCTTCTCCATTGCCAGAAGCGGGGGCAGATTGCTCAATACCGAAGGCATGGACGGATGATGCAGGCGACGCTCCACCACCGCCATCAGCAATGCATGGAGCGCGGCAATGGTAAGCAGGCTGTAAGCCAGCATGGCGATCGAGATGTGCGCCTTGAAAGCGGGTAACTCGGTATTGGCCAGGGGTCGCAGCGAAGGAAACGCCAGGGGCAGCATCACCGCCACCGCCGCTACCGGCGCAACCAGAGTTTGCAATCCTTCCAGACGATAGAAGAAACCGGACAGCCAGTAAATCACGGCGGTAAGCCAAACGATGGAGGAAACCGCGCTGCCGACGCCGAAATTTAACCCGGCACCCGAGAATACAGATTGATAAAGCGTATAGCCGTGCAGCGCCAGCGGTGCGAGAATCGCGTAACGTTCCCATCCTGCGGTTGCAACGGTGTCGCTCGCCGATGCTGCGGACGCATTCCATCTGGTGCGCCAGAAATGCCAACCGATCAGTCCATAAAGCAGGCAGGCGACAAGATAGGCTAGAATACCGGACATTGATATTGCAGATTAAAGCGGAA
>JBOIFK010000074.1:0-8030 GCA_050741585.1 Nitrosospira sp. | reverse complement strand
AGATTCAACTATCGCTGTGGTTTGCGCCTAGCCTGACACAAAAATCCATCGCTTTTATTCGTCCAACCAATTGCGAAGCACACCACTAGAAGAAATAATTGACCGATAAAACGCCTTCGTTGTAATGGTCGTAGCGGTTCAATTCCAGCCGCAGATCGAGATCCTGCGATAGCGCGTAGCGGGTTATAAAATGAGAAGTAAAAAAACGTTTGCTGTCGCCCAGGAAAAAAACCTGGTAACTGGCTGCAAGTTTGACCCTCAAATTTTCGGTGATATCGTAGTACGTGCCCACTTCGATATCGCCGCCCAAACGATAATTTTGTTTCAAATGGCCGGAAAACTCTGTTTTTAGATCGACGAAGGAAAATAAAAGCAGGGGCGAGAAAAAGTCCGGCCGATAGGAAATACCTCTCCCGTAGGTGCCTTTGACGGAATTGCAATAGCGGCAATTGTAATCCCTGAGCGTGTCGATCTCGAGGTCGACACGCCAGGAGAGTTTTTCAAACAAGGGATCGTAGGGATTCAGTGACGTGATGGAAAGAATTTTGGCCCGGTCCAGCCTTACCCGCTCGGAATCCAGGTAATAACGGAGATTGAAGTCCATGAAAATGATTTCCGAGTTTTTATCGTACCCCACATCTTTGGCCATCAAATCATGGTAGGCCGGACGGTAAGCAAATTCGAGGAAAGGCTCATGGCTATTGTGCCCCATCCCCACGCGAAATCGATCGGTACCGTGACCAAGCTCCGGCGGACTGGAAAAGCGCCTGGCTTCATCGACGATGTCCGGAATGTCTTTAAGACGGCTCCTGGCCAACAAAACCGAATGCGGTATTTTTATCTCCTTGTCGCTCTTCTCTTGCATGCTTCGATACTGCAGGTAGTCCATGTACGCATTCAACACGAGCGCTTGCGATCGCGTGGAAAGACCTGCAAAGGGAGTGCTTTCCGGCGAGATTTCACCCTTGATCAGCTTTTGTAATATCGTCTTTTCGTCCTCGATCATCTTGAGCCGTTTTTCATTCATCTGGGTCAGCACCGCGGGCCGGTACACGGCTTTTTTTACCAGATCCTCCTGCGCCATGACGATTTTTACCGTATCGGTGGGGATCACGCTAAAAAAGAAGGAATCTTTCAATCGCAGATCCGGATTGGCGATCTCCAGCAGGGAAAGCACATGGTAAGAGCAGTTTTCCTGGAAATAATAATAATCAAAATACGTGCCTCCCAGTTCCCATAGGTGCAGAAGCATCATGTTCAACTGGTCTTCGGTGAACTTGAGTTCGTACTCCCAGAGATCCCGGCTTTCCCAGTTGTTATATTCCTGCACCTTGGTGTAATAGGGAAAAATTGCAAAACGGCCCTGGAACGAACCGATTAACCCCTTTACTGCATATAGAAACGCGTTTTCGGTATCCGGAACCGCGGCATAGTTTGCGCCATAGTTCATTAAATTATTGCCGCTGCCCCTTTTCCGGCTATCAATTCGCATGAGGGTGTGGCCAAACATGGACGCGGGATTGTTCATGAAATAGGATGCGAATACCAATGTTGCCCCGACCGGATCCAAATCCTTCATCCAGCGGTCGAGCCGATCACATGATTGTATTTCGAGGCGATGGGGGTCGAACACCAATTTCTGATTCAACCATTTGAATCGGGCGGGAAAGTTGCATTGCGGATGCTCCTTGCCTTCGGTAATCTCGGCGAGCGGAACAAAGAAGCTGGCGAGGGTCGCTGCGAGCTCTGCTTCTGCATCGGTCTTCCCTTGCGGAGAATTGAAGAACTCCATGCCATCGGCTTCGCTAACCATGCCGCCGAGCAGTCTGGTGTCGTATTTTAAAAGCAGGTGCCAAACCCGTTCACGGGCAAGTTCTTTTTGCTTGGCTTGCTGCTGCAACTCAAGCAGGTAGCCGGCGGCTTCGTTGGAATGGGCGGTGACGGGATATAGGCAAAACCAGGAAAGTAACCCAACAACAAAACAGGTATGCCGCACAGCGAAGCTATAGAAGAGTCAACGATAGGGAAGCGAACGGGCACAGGCTTTCGCCCATGCCCGTTGGTCATTATTTAATCCAATGCTGCTTGCTTGATATTACACGATTTTGCAAGAGTAGGATGGCGAGTCAATTGGTTTTCAAGCTTGCTCAGCAACTCGGTTGAAGTTGTCTGATCATTGACGACCAAACTGTCAAATTTGGCCTGAACCATCGCGCCGAATTCCTGGTGATTTCCTGCAGGACATTGGTACAGGTTGGCCAGGGTGGATAGATTTTCCCCTTTGCCTTGCGCCATTTCCTTGACCAGGCTGGTGTAATTCTCCTGCGCGAATACCTCCCGTTCCTTGCTCGTTTTTATCAATCCGTGGTCACCGCAATTCGAGGTTCCCGACGTAATCCCGAAAGTTTGGGATCCCGATGTTCCATTGGTTGTTGCGGCAAAGACCTGCTTTATTCCCGACTCCGATCCGACAACCATTGAACCCAGCCCACAACCCGCTGCGCCATAGCCAGCGGCAAAAACAGAGATAGGAAGTAAAAATAGAGAAGCTGCTGCTGCAATCCGACTGTATCGTCCCATAATAAACTCTCCATAAAGAGGTTGCTGCCACGTCAAATCCAGATCACTGACCCAATGACTCAACGATGGTTTTAAGGCATCAGACCCAAAATCCAGAAGCTCGTCCAGGAAAAATAAACAGCCTTCTTCGTTAAACCAAATGAATGTACCTGAACCCTTCTCAGAATGTCAAATTTATATTCAATTTTAGGAAGTTAAGCGAGTTCGGCCTTGATGGCCCGACATTGCGACAACCGCTGACACCCGGAACCAATACCGTTCGTTTTGTGAATGATAAAGGACGGCATCACAATAACGGTTGGAGTCAGCCCGGCATCCAGTTCTTGTAAAATTATTTGAGCTTCTTGAATTCGCTCGCCCGTATCAGCAGTTCGAGCGTGGTTTCGAGTTTGATCACGCGCTCCGTCAGATTTTCGATCTTATCCTGCTGCCCTTGATCACTTCACTTTGGCGGACCACCCTGTCCTCCAGTTTTATCATCAAGGTCAGCGCGCTCCAGACGCGATCCGTCACACCCATTAGACAGCCTTTCCTATATCTCCGGACGCCTTGGCTTCCATTGCGGCTATCCGGTCATTGCTGGTTTCCACGAACGCCAGGACATCGTCTATAGCGCCGGATGCCCGTTCGGCCGCAGCTTTGGCCCTATCGGCAAGAACACCGAGTTCTTCATCCGCATCCGCTTCGGCAGGCTCATATGCGGTCGCACCGCGACGCATCAATTCCGCAACGGGAAGTCCCAGCTTTTTGGCTTTAAGTACGATCGCTTTTTTTTGCTGGGGCGTGGCCTGGACGACAATTCTTTCAACCGCTGCTGCCATGATGGGTTCCTTTTAGCCACGAGGAGGCGCATAGTGATTCATACGCAACGACGAGCAACGCCGTATGGCGACAATCTGGTCATTTTTAAGTAGCGATATCTCTGAATCACTACACTAGCCATCCGCCTCACTGACCATCCGGCACTGCAGGGCAACGCCTGTCAGGCTGCGGGGATTCGATCCGGGCCCGAAATGCGCGGTAATCGCGGTGGCGATGCGGCCTTCGGGACACTCCACCCACTTCTTCCAGCTATCGCAATTGAGGCGCAAGTCACTCGGCGCATTGAGATCAACCAGTGCGGACATCCCGGACGAAGCTGACGAATCCGGATAGTCGGCCGGCAGATCGGACACCTTGCCATTATCGCCGATCTCGCTTCCGCGAATCTGGAAGCCCTTTACCCGTGTATTGTCGCCATTCATGCACACCCGCAGTGCACGCACGAAAGTGCGCTTCGCGAATTTGATATCCCCAAATTTCACTTTCATCTCCTTGCTGGTCGGGTTTGCACCGCATAAATCCTTGATCGCGCCCGAATTGTCCGTGAGCTGATTGACATCCTGGGTCATCGACGCAATGTAACAGGGCTTGTCGTTGCGTTCCACCGACCAGAGCCCGTAGACGCCGTGCGTACCTTGGGGCATGCCAAGCGTAAATGAAGTTCCGGCAAATCCAGAGACTTCGGTCGATGTAACCGCGCCGATCAGCAACGCCGCATCTTCGCTGGATACGGACGGTGCAATAGTGAAAAGAGAAGCAGTGAGCGCCACGCGCAATGCGGCGGCCTGGCGGTAGGTCTTGGAGCCGGAGTGTGTATGCATGGTCGTTTCCCTTTTCCCAGTCATTGATAAAAGACGATTCGCTTATACGATTTTCGTAGGATGAGTGGAGTAAAGCGCAGCCCATCATTGGACTCATCAGTGGTTTTGATGGGTTACGCTGCGCTTTACCCATCCCCGCATAAACCGGTCAGGATAATAGAGCGCAGCCCCATCATTTGGCATATTCCCAAAAACAACTCATCAGCATATGCCCAACGATCATGGCAATTCCTGAGGCGCGCACTCGCCCATGTCCAATGTCAGCCCCTTGCTTCCATAGCCCCAGACAGCGGTAAAGTTAATGGCTTTCTTATCCGTGGCATCGCCGTGATTGCCGGCATGGATTGTCAAGGAAACAATGACCGGTTCATTGCCGGGATGCGCGGTTGGCGCCAGTTTGCCGATGGCAGTCATTGTTCCGGTTGCCCCAGCCGCGTCCTCGGACGATATCGCCCTGGCTGCGTAGCAATTGGTCCACAAACACGCCGAGAGCACGCTGGTTTTCGTGTTATAGATAAACGACTCCGCATGCTGGAAGCCGTCGGTTAGTTTTTCGCATTGACCTCCTGTGCACTCATATTGCGTGTCCGGCGTGCAACGGTACTCGTATTCCTGTGCGAAACCCGTCATGGGGACCAACAGTATCACCAGCAACGAAAACGCAGCCGCAACGGTATTCCGCCAGCCCCCTTCCCGGCGGCAACGAATCACGGTTCTGCGATGGTGAATCCCCATTCCTTCAACTGGGTAATAAAAGGCGGCAGATCCCTGGCCGTCGCCTGCTGCACATGCATCAATATATTGAACGAGGCCTTGCGCTGCTGTTGCGCAAACTGCGCCTCAATGTTTCTTATTTTCTCCGGCCCCAGCCCCTTCGGCGCCTTCCAGTCCTCCGTGTCGATATCCCAGGTCACAATGGTCATCGACAGGTCGTCGGCGATTTCCAACAATTCCGGATCAATATTGCCGCGAAAGCCTCCTGCGCCATACGGCGGGCGGATTTTCGTCGGCATTGCCCCGGTGGTGGCTTCGATAATGTCCTGCGTCTCCTCCAGTTCCCGCCTGACATCCTGCTCCGTCGCCCTTGCCAGGTCCGGATGGCTCCATGAATGGTTCTGAATGTCGTGCCCCTGGCGAACGATCATCCTCGCGGCTTCCGGGTATTGTTGAACCTCGCTGCCGAGAACGTAAAATTCCGCCTTGATTTCATTCTCCTGCAGCGTTTGCAGGATGGCTTCAAGCGCGCTTACGGGCGCCGGCCCATCGTCGAACGACAGGACTACCGATTTTCCGTCACCCAGCATTTCCTGGTTCTCCCGATAAATGAACGATTAAGCTTAAATCCGATGCCACGCGCGAAGGCATTGGAGGCATTTTGTTAATGGTCCTTTATAAAAAGAAATACTTCTGTACGGTTCGACACAAACACATCCTTGATCCGGCCTGCCTTTGATCCGCAAAGCGAATTATTCTATTGGTCACTTTAGGCCGAAAGTGGCGAAATATGGACCGACTATGGGCCCGAAAGGTTCTGCAGCCAACTGCCTTTAAGGCCGACAGGCTGCTAGTGTAGTGAGTCATAGACATCGCTATTTAAAAATGACTAGATTGTCGCCATACTGCGTTGCTCGTCGTGCTCTCTGCAGCCAGTTTGGCTATATTGCGGCCGACCGGCGTTGAACCGGTGAACGAAATTACGCAGGGGAGAATGCGTGACAAACGCATCGCCGCTCGCTGCCGGCGCCGATGATCACGCTGAAGACGCCCGGCGGAAGACCGGCCTCCTCCAGAATCTTCGCCAGCAGCAGTCCGCCGGTCACGGGCGTGTCGCTCGCCGGCTTGAGGACAATGGCATTGCCCACCGCGAGCGCAGGCGCTATGGAACGGACAGAAAGCTGCATTGGCCAGTTCCATGGACTGATAACAGCCACGACGCCGCGCGGCGCATCACCGCTATCCTCTGAACAGGGTATCGAATTTCGCTAACACGAAACCGGGCTCTTCCGGCAATGTCGAAGCTGGTTTTACGATCGGCGCTTCGAGATTGGGGGAAACGCTCAGGCCTCCAGCCGGATAATCGGTTTAATGGTTATGCCTTTCTCGCTGTCTTCGGCTGCCTGATTGATCTGGTCGAAAGCATAGAATTTCACCAGCTTGTCAAACGGAAAGCGCCCCTGCGCATAAAGCTCGACAAGAGCGGGGATAAAGAGATCCGGCTTACTGTCGCCTTCGATAATCCCGATGATGCGCTTGCCGGTCGTCATCACGCCGTTCACATCGAAACTTGCCTCGGTGCCCAGGGCCGGCGCTCCTACGATGCCGCAAGTACCGCGCGCAGCCAGCGCATCAATGGCCTGGCGCAGCACGGCCGGGCGGCCGCTCGATTCCAGCGTGAAATCAGCGCCGCCGCCGGTGATTTCACGCACGGCTTCGACAGGATCGGTCTCGCGGCTATTCACGATATGCGTCGCCCCGAGCTCCATGGCCAGCGCCAGGCGCGATGGCACCACGTCGGCGGCAATGATGATGGCCGCACCCGCCACACGCGCGGCCATCACCGCGCTCAACCCCACCGCGCCGCCGCCGAACGCCGCAAAACTGCTGCCCGGGCTGACTTTAAGCGCGTTCATCACCGCTCCCGCGCCGGTTTGAATGCCGCAACCGAGCGGACCGAGCAGTTCCAGCGGAGCATTTTCCGGCACCTTGATGACGTTGCGTTCGTGGACAACCGCAAACGTGCCGAACGATGATTGGCCGAAGAAATGGTCGTGGATCGGCCCGCTCGCATCTCGGGTGGCGGTGCTGCCGTCTTCACGGGCGCCGCCGAAATTAAGCGGGTAGAAGTTTTCGCAGTAGGTCAGATCTCCGCGCAGGCAGGGTTTGCAATGGCCGCACCACATATAGGTCAGCACGACATGGTCGCCGGCCGCCACTTTCTTCACGTTGCCGCCGATCTGTTCAATCACGCCCGAACCTTCATGCCCGAGCACGACGGGCAGGGGCACGTCATAGAGCTGGTCGCGCGCCACCATGTCGGTATGACACATGCCGGCCGCCACCACCCGCACAAGCACCTCGTCGGGGCGCGGCTCATCCAGGAAAAGCTTCTCGACCTGGAAAGGACCGCCCTTCTGGCGTATCGTCGCCGCCTTGATCTCTCTCATCGCTGGTCTCCGATATTCATTATTCGGTTAAAAAATGGCCCCAGCGCGGCAAAGGTGCGCTCCCTTCGCAAACCCAATGGCAACAGCGCCCTATAACCCCTATCACCGGATGCCGGATTTTCCCGGTGCGAGGATTCCATTCGGGTCCAGCGCTTTTTTGAGAATCTTGTTGACATTGCGCTGCACGGGGCCGTATGTGTCGGCCACCTTGTCCATAAATGCCGTATTAACGCGGTAAATTCCGTATCCCTGCGCTGAAAACGTCGTCAGGAGCTCATCGAAGCACTTGTATGCCGCCTTCACCTGCTCCGGGTTTGTTTTATCGTACAAGACATCGACGACATGATGCATGTCGCGCATGCCGACAATGAATTCGCCGGAATAATCCAGTCCATGCTTGCCGAGAATCTGCTTGGTCAGGGACATCTGCTTGAGCGTTTCGCTGCCTCGCGCCTGGGAAACCGGCGCAAACCACATCGAGCCGCCGCCGCCGCGCCAGTTGTACAGGGAAAATTCCGTGAGCGTCATATCCCCGCGCATGAGCTTGGCCCGGTAGTTAAACGCGGGGTCGGCGGCTGCCTCCTGTTCGGTCAGGATTTTCGCCTTGCCGGACTTGCCGAACGCCTGCGTCACGATCTTCCAG
>JBOIFK010000073.1:0-11403 GCA_050741585.1 Nitrosospira sp. | reverse complement strand
CCCAATGCCTTACGCGAGGCAAATCAGAATTCGGACCAATCCTCGTCGGTGCCGGTCCTGGCCTTGCGCGCCCCCAATGCCTTCGCCAGCGCGGACCGCGCACCCGTTTTGGCCGGGGTGCCGCTTCTTACCAGCCGCTCGACGTTATCGGCACGGTTGGGACCGCGCCGTTCTACCGCAACCGGTAATTGCGCCTGCTCCAGCCGGAAGGCCCCGACCGCGCCGCTCAGCGCCTCTGCCTGTTCCTGCAGCGATTCGGCGGCAGCCGCTGCTTCCTCGACCAGCGCCGCGTTCTGCTGCGTTACCTGGTCCATCTGCCCGATTGCCTGGTTCACCTGCTCGATTCCCGCGCTCTGCTCATGGCTCGCCGCCGTGATCTCGGCCATGATGTCGGTCACCCGCTTGATGGAGCCGACGATCTCCTCCATGGTCTTGCCCGCCTGGTCAACAAGCTTGGTGCCGGAATCGACTTTCTCAACTGAATTGCCGATCAGCGTCTTGATTTCCTTGGCTGCTTCCGCGCTTCTTTGTGCGAGATTCCTCACTTCCGACGCGACGACCGCAAAGCCGCGGCCCTGCTCCCCGGCGCGTGCCGCCTCGACTGCTGCGTTCAACGCCAGGATATTGGTCTGGAATGCAATGCCGTCGATGACGCTGATGATGTCGACGATCTTCTTCGAGGCCTCGTTGATCGCGCCCATCGTGTCCACCACCTGGTCCACCACCTGGCCGCCCTTGACCGCCACTTCGGACGCCGACGCCGCGAGCTGGTTGGCCTGCTTTGCGTTCTCCGCGTTTTGCTGCACGGTGCTGGTCAGCTCTTCCATGGAACTGGCCGTTTCCTGCAGGCTGGCCGCCTGTTCTTCGGTGCGCTGCGACAGGTCGGTGTTGCCCTGTGCGATTTCCTTCGATGCGGTAGCGATCGACTCCGTCGCTTCGTTGATCTGCGCGATAATCTGATTGAGTTGCGCGACCGTTATGTTCGCGTCATCTTTCAGCTTCCCGAACATGCCCTTATAATCGTTGGTGATCTTTTCTGTCAGGTCTCCTTTCGCCAATGCGCCCAGCACCCGAACGACCTCGCTGAGGCTGGTTTCGTTGACCTGCATCAACTGGTTCAACCCCTCAACCATTTGCTTGAATTCGTACTGATACTTTGTTGTATCGCTACGTCGACTGAAGTCCCCGGCAACCGCTCCTTCCACCTGGATTTTGATTTCACTGCTGATTGCCTGCAAGCTCCTCTTCAGCTCGTCCATGGCCTCCGTGATCCTGGCCTTCTCCCCCGGAAGGCGCTCCATGTCCACCGACAAATCGCCGCGGCCATAGCGTGCAACCACATCCACCACCTGCATCTTGACAGCAATATGCGCCGCAACGAGATCATTGGTCGCTTTCGCCACGTCTGCATAACTTCCTGAAAATTTATCAGCCGGGATACGATAACTGATCAACCCGCCGTCGTGCTGCTGCTTCATTTGGTGCTGCTCAGCAAGAAATCCTTTCAGCGTTGCCACCATTTTCTGCATCGAGCGGGACAACTCTGACAACTCGTTTTTGCTTGTGGTGTCGATCTTGGTGTCCAAGTGGCCAACCGCCACATCTTCCATTGTTTTGACGGCGTCACTGATCGAGCTCATCACGCTTCTGATCAGCAGCGTGCTCAAGACGATCACCAGCAGAACACCCAGTGCAATCACGGTAATCATGACCGTGGAAATGGTGACGGAATCGCTTTGTGCCTGTGCATATTCTTCCGCGGCAACCCGTGCCTGCAATTCGACCAACTTGAAGATGGTTTCGTGTACGACATCAAACTTTGGCGTGCCGTCTTTCACCATTAGTTCTTTTGCAGCCGCGAAATTTCCCTGGACGGCCTGATTGAGGATGACATCCCGTATCTCTTGATATGCCTTCCATTGCTCCTCGAAGCGATCAATCAATGTCTTCTCTTCAGGTGTCAGTGTTGTCGTCAGGTACTTTTTCATACTCTCGCCGATTTCCGCATCCCGCTGCACAGTCATCGAAGCCCGCTTTTTCGCTTCCTCGAGATCCTGGTAACTGGCAGCAATCACGGCGTTGAGGCGCGAACGCTGGGCACGATCCAGAATTGTCGCTATATCTGACAGTGGCACGGCACGATCGAGATAGACGCTTTGCAGTTTGCTGTTCGATTGCTTGACTCCATAGAAACCGTAGCTGCCGATTGCAATGAGTAGCAGCGATGCCACGCTGGAGATAATAATCAGCTGTGATTTGATGGTCAGGTTTTTAAACATGGGATTCTCCTGGGAAAATTTTGAATGGGAGTCTGTTAGTGAATATCCGGGTCAGTCAGGCCGATTTCAGCGCTGCACATGAGCTTCTCGATATCCATCAGGATAAGCATGCGTTCATCGACTGTTCCCAGGCCGATGATGTAATCGGCGTCCAGGTTGGCGGCAAAGTCCGGCGCTGGCCTGACCTGCTCGGCAGCGAGCGTAATCACATCGGAAACGCCGTCAACCACGATTCCCATCACGCGTCCCGATACGTTGAGAATGATCACGACCGTGAACTGGTTGTACTCGACGGTGCCGAGATTGAATTTAATGCGCATGTCGATAATCGGCACGATGATGCCGCGCAGGTTGACGACACCCTTGATGAACTCGGGCACGTTGGCAATGCGGGTGATGGCATCGTAACCGCGGATCTCCTGTACCTTCAGTATCTCGATGCCGTATTCCTCCCTGCCAAGCCGGAAGGTGAGAAATTCGTTGGCCATGGCGTTTGCGCCAGATGGGTTGATGGGAACTGCGGTGAGCGGTTGTGACATTTCTTATGCTCCAATCGTTAGTAATGATCTTTCGGTTAAATTGGCGGTAACCCAGGCATCTGCGGCGTATTAGCTCGCGGTGGCGCCTGCAGTGCCCGCCGCGGCCCCAACAAGCCCGGCGACGTCGAGTATCAGCGCCACCCTTCCATCGCCCATGATGGTGGCCCCCGATACGCTCTGTACTCTTCGGAAATTGCGCTCCAGGCTTTTGATGACAACTTGATGCTGGCCCACCAGCGCATCGACAAACACGGCTGTCTTGCGCCCCTCGCTTTCAAGGATCACGACCATGCCCTCATGCACCTCGGGCGCCTCGGGCCGCAGGTTGAATATTTCGTGCAGTGAAATCAGCGGCAGGTATTCGCCGCGCACCCGGACCACTTTCCCTTTGCCGCTGATGGCCTTGACATCGGCAGCGGTTGGCCGCAATGATTCGATGATGTAGGTCAGGGGGATGATGAACACCTCCCTGCCCACCGCCACCGACATGCCATCAAGGATGGCGAGCGTCAGCGGCAGGCGGATTGAGATGCAGGTTCCGGCACCCAGCTTCGAATGGATCTCCACATTGCCGCCCATTTCACGGATATTGCGGCGCACGACATCCATGCCGACCCCGCGTCCGGAGACGTCGGTGATTTTTTCCGCCGTCGAGAAGCCGGCCTCGAAAATCAGCTGGAAGACTTCCTGATCGCTCATCGCGTCGGACACGCTCGCGCCACGCTCGCGCGCCCTTGAAAGCAGGCGCTCGCGGTTGAGCCCGGCGCCATCGTCGCTGACCTCGATCATGACATTGCCGCCCCGGTGAAATGCGCGCAGCGTGATCGTTCCCTTTGCCGGTTTACCGGCGGCTTCACGCACCGCGGGCAATTCGATGCCATGGTCGAGGCTATTGCGCACGAGGTGTGTGAGCGGATCCACGATGCGCTCGATCAAACCCTTATCGAGCTCGGTTCCCTCGCCCTCGGTTTTCAATTCCACCTGTTTGTTGAGCTTGTCGGCAAGATCCCGGACCACGCGCGGAAAGCGCCCGAATACGAACGACATCGGCAGCATGCGGATCGACATCGCCGATTCCTGCAAATCGCGGGTATTGCGTTCAAGCTGCGATAGCGCCTGGTAGAGCTTCGGATCGGAACGGGATGCGGCCTGCGCGAGAATCGCCTGGGTGATGACAAGTTCTCCGACTAAATTGATGAGCTGGTCCACTTTCTGCACGCTGACGCGAATGGATGAGGCGTCGGTGGCGCTCTGGGCAGGATCGGCCCTGGCTATGCTCTTCAATTCGTCAGTCTTGTCGCCCGGCCTCGGCCCCGTCACAGCAGCTTCGGGCAAATTCACCGGGAGCGTCGCCGGATCGACGAAAAGGCCGAAATCCTTCATCTCCGCTATTGGGGACGGTGACGTCGATGCTGCCGGCAAGGCTTCGATGCCGGTCTTGGCCCCGTCCGCGGGTGCTGCGACGGAAATCCCGGCGGTAGCGGCTGAAGAATCTTTTCCGGCACCTTTTTTTGTTTTGCGCCGCTTGACCGTGGCTGCCGGTGCGGCTTCGATGCTGTCGGCTTTGACCGGATCCGCAGCCACCATGATGGAAGTCTCATTGGCAATAGCGGTTTCCGGTTCGAGAAACAGCCGCAGCCTTACGCAAAGGGCGGTCACGTCTTCGTGAGACACCTCGTCACCATCGCCCTTGCGCACCGCCAGCATCGCCCTCAGTAAATCCCCGGAAACGAGGAAAACATCGACCAAATCCTTGGACAGCGGCATCTGTCCCTTGCGCACCCGGTCAAACACCGTTTCCATCTCATGGGTGAGCTCGGTAATATCCTTGAAGCCGAACATCGCCGCCCCTCCCTTGATGGAGTGGGCAGCGCGAAAGATGGGGTTGAGTTGCTCCGTATCGGGTACATCCACGTCGATGCTGAGCAGTAGCGACTCCATGCCGTCGAGGTGTTCGGTTGCCTCGTCGAAAAACACATCGTGAAATTCAGAGAGATCGTCCACGGGGCTATCCAATCACCTTTCGTACCACGTCGAGCAACCGGGTCGGATCGAAAGGCTTGACCAGCCATCCGGTCGCGCCAACGGCACGCCCTTTCGATTTCATTTCGTCGCTCGACTCGGTGGTAAGCATGAGGATGGGCACCGCGTGGTAGTTCGCCAGCTCGCGCAACGAATGGATAAGCGTCAGCCCGTCCATGCGCGGCATGTTCTGATCGGTGAGCACGAGGTTCACCGGGTGTTTGAGCGCTTTTTCCAGTCCGTCCTGGCCATCCACGGCTTCGACCACGTCGTAGCCGCCGCGCTTTAGTGTGAACAGGACCATTTTCCGGATCGAAGCCGAGTCGTCCACGGCAAGTATCGTCTTTGCCATTCTTTCCGCTCCCTGCGCGTTAGAAAAATTCCATTGCGCCAACGGTCATCAATGCCTGGCCGGCCGGGTTATGGCCCCGCACCTCGCAGGCGTTCCTCAATACATGGTCCAGTTCCTCGACCGTGGTGTCGGGCAACTGCCCGAGCTGCCCGGCCATTCGCTCGAGAAGTTCGATGCGCCGCCCCGCGTGCGCGAGAATCTGGGATGCAATATCGTAAAACTGCAGCGCTGTTATCGCCTCGTTGACGCTGCTTTCGATATCTTCGGTGAGCGCCGACGGATCGTACCGGCTCACGCCAGTAGCGCCGGGCGCAATCGCAGAGATGGCCTCCGCGCCGTAGCGCGCTGAATAGGCGCCGATTGTCTCGAAACTTGACGTCAGGCGAGCCACCGCCTGGCCCAGTATCATCTGGAGCTGATCGAGTTCGGCACGCACGCCGCGCATCTCTGCGCCATGCGCTTCCATATATCGCAACACGAATGACCGGACCCTGACAGCAGCTGCGTTGTCGTCGTCTTCCCTCACCTGACACTCCCTGTTACACCATGGCCCGGGCGGCGATTCCATTCCGTGCTTGTTCTACGGCCAAATCCCCGCAGACTTGAAGGGTGAATGGCCAGTTCCTCCCAGCCCGGCATCCCGTCAGCGGCAGCCGATTCCGCCAAAGCGCCGATGACGGCAAGTTGCCGCAGCCGCTGCATTCAATAATGTCCCCGGTCGCGTAGCGCTCCTGCACAATGACATGGTGACATCATCTATCGGCCGCCAATCGGCGGATAAGAATCGGTTTCATCACGCATTTCCGGGTTTAGCGCCCTACAGCCCACTGATCCCCGGCAGCCTCTGCGGCGATGGGTCTCAAGTTCCGCCCTCGCCCGCCGTTAAGCTACATTGAAGCAAATGGCCCCTTATGCGGATTACGCGGGTAAGGCGGTGCAAATGCGAAATGATCAACGGAGACCCTGGAACGACGGGAGAGGGTGATGCGAATTATGGTTGTAGACGACAGCAAGGCGATGCGAATGATCGTGATAAGGACGCTCCGGCTCGCGGGTTTTCGCGATCACACGTTTCTGGAAGCAGGCGATGGCGACGAAGCGCTTGCAGCCATTACCGCCGATCCTCCGGATCTCGTGCTTTCCGACTGGAACATGCCGAAACTTTCGGGCATTGATCTTCTCAGGGGAATCAACGCCGCGGGCTGCAAGGTGAAGTTCGGCTTCGTTACATCGGAATCCACGCCGCAGATGCGCAAGATATCCGGCGCCGAAGGCGCACTGTTCCTGATCGCCAAGCCGTTTAACGAAGATACGTTCAGAGAAGCCCTCGAACGATACGTTTATTGACACCGCTGGACATGACGGGGAATGTCGCCGCCCGGCCCACAGGAAGGACCAAACATGCTGATACAACCACCTCCCGCAAATTTATCCATGCGACTCCCGTCCGCGCAGGCCGTCGCCCGCATGCTCGGCGACTTGGTCGGGCGAGCAGTGCAGGTGAAAGTGGTGCCCGTCAATCCCGCCTATCCCGTCACATCCGGCACCCAGATCGTTGCGGCATATGTCGGGGAATGCCAGACCCTGCAGGTCGTGATCAGCTGCGATCTGGCGCTGGGCGGCAGCCTCGGGGCGGCACTCATGATGGTGCCGGTCGTGCGGGTGAATGAATGCGTCAAGGAAAAATGCCTGGATGAGACGCTGACCGGGAACCTGTATGAGGTATTCAACGTACTGGCGGCTGTATTTCCGCAGAATGGCGCACCCAGGGTTATTTTTCGGGGTTTGCATTGCGGCGCCGATATTCCCGCGGAAGTAAGAACAGTCCTGGCTAATTCCCGGGGGCGGCTCGATCTGGAGATCGACGTTGCCGGGTACCTTTCCGGCAGGCTTGCGATCCTGCCGACCGGTCGGACTTGAAGAATTGAACTCGGATAATCCATTAGGACGTGAGATGATGGCGAGGCAGGTTGCGAGACAGTTTTGCCGGTTGGAGAAGTCCACAGTTCGTCTATAGATACTGGGCAAGCGGCGAAAATGGCCGTAAATTGACTGCCCGACTCGCGTAGACTCGGAGAGCCGCCTAATGGATTATCCGGGTTGAAGCGTTCGCAACTGACCATTTTTAAAAACGACAGGTTGCCAGCTTTGCCGATACCAAACGGTGGATTTCGTTTTCAATGCAATTACTGACGACACGCAAAGTCAGCAGCGAAGCGGCTGTTTCGATAATTGATTGATCTTGAGTACCTGTAATATTTACGTGCTTGGCCCGCAAAACCAGAGCGGATCACAATTCTGCCAACGCCGGGAAATCAGAAGTACTATTTACTTTATCTCGTGACCGGAGTAAATAGTAATCAAACGATCCTCAATTTCGTACCGGAGCGCCTCCGATGAAAACGGCCCGCATCTTTGGAACCCGCGATTTAATCCTTGCGACAGCCCTTGGCGTTAGTGTTGGCGTTGCGTCTCCGGCCTTCGCCCAAACCTTTCGCGGGGTTCCAGTCATCGTGAATCCTGACGGCCAGGTGACGTATCTTGACATACTGGATGGGGCTTACAGCAGAGCTTACGGCATCAACGATTCCGGACAGGTGGTGGGATATTCCGGAGGCCATGCCTTCATCACCGGTCCCAACGGCATGGGGATGACCGATCTTGGCACGCTGGGCGGGAATTACAGCTACGCCGCGAGCATCAACGATTCCGGACAGGTGGCGGGACAAAGTAGTACCGCAGATGGTCCTTACCACGCCTTCGTCACCGGTTCCGGCGGCATGGGGATGACCGATCTTGGCACACTGGGCGGGGATTACAGCTACCCCAACGGCATCAACGATTCCGGACAGGTGGTGGGAGGAAGTGATACCGCAGATGGTTCTTTCCATGCCTTCATCACCGGTCCCGACGGCATGGGGATGACCGACCTTGGCACGTTGGGCGGCTCTTACAGTAGCGCCAACGGCATCAACGATTCCGGACAGGTGGCGGGGGTGGGATCTTCCTTTATGACCGGATATGATTCTGCCCATGCCTTCATCACCGGTCCCAACGGCATGGGGATGACCGATCTTGGCACGCTGGGCGGCTCTTACAGCAACGCCAACGGCATCAATGATTCTGGACAGGTGGTAGGGCATTCCAAGACTGCAGATAGTGATGCCCACGCCTTCATCACCGGTCCCAACGGTATGGGGATGACGGATCTTGGCACGCTGGGCGGGGATTTCAGCATCGCCAACGGCATCAACGATTCCGGACAGGTGGTGGGATATTTCGAGACTGCAGATGGTTCTCAGCACGCCTTCTCTACCGGTCCCGACGGCATGGGGATGACGGACCTTAATTCGATTGTGGATCTCCCAGATGGGCGTTATCTAAGCGATGCGCAGGGGATCAATAATCAGGGGCAGGTAATCGCCACCGTTACCACTATCTCCACTATTCCCGAGCCCGCGTCCTACGCGCTGATGCTGGCCGGGTTGGGCCTGGTCGGTTTCATGGCGCGCAGCAAAAAGCAGGCCGCGCAGGTTTCCTGTACACCAGCGCCGGTTTGATTCCATCGTACCGCATTAGGACGCCCGTTGGCGCCACTCACTACATGCTGCCGGGTAAATCTGCAAGAAGTCGCTTCTGCGCCACATCCTGGCGCGCAGGCTGTATTATTAGTTGCAGATGTCCAAGGGTTGTAGTAGGCGCGACTTGATCTTCGGATTTCTGCCGAGGAGATCGATACCCATAGCGCCCACAAACCTGATTCAAGGTACATTGGTCAGCCGCCGCCGTTCTGACGTATCAGGCTGAACCATAATCGCCATATTTCTTTATTGATCCGTTGTCGGGATGCCTGTGCGGATCGTCAAGGCGTGTTCACGATCACGCGCTGTATGTAAAATCGCGATAATTTGTATTACGTCCTGCAAGACCCGATAGCTCAGGGCATAGGGGAAGTCGTGAAAACCGAGTTCCAGAAGACCCGCAAAGCCGTCGTGTCCGACATGTGGAAACTCACTTAGCGTTTCCAACCTTTGTTGTAGCTCGTTTTCAAAATAATCCGCGATAGCCGGATTATGGCTATCGTAGTAATCAATAATATCAATCAGGTCCAATTTCGCCGTGTTGGTGAGAAATACCTTCATGTGCGCCCGCGGGCGCGATGGGAGTGGATTTCCTTCATAACATCGTCAGCCGCTGTCAGTCTGCCTTCCTTGGCGTCATTCAGCCCTTGCTCAATTTTCTCGTGCAGGACGTGGTAATAGGCGAGGTATTGCCGGATGGCTTGATTGACCACATAGTTGCGGGAGCGATCCATACCAGCGGCAAGAGTATCGATTTGACTGACAACATCTTTGCTGGTCCGGATGGTCATCGGTTCTGTAGGTTCCATAATCTCTCCTTACAAGGATTTGTAATCTTTAGTAATCATAGGTAATCGTAGCATAAATTATGACGAAATCGTCGCATGGTGAGGACGGGCAATCAGAAATACTATTTACTTTTGCCGTAACCGGGTATAGGGTAACCAAGCCTCAATCTTGTACGGAGCGCCCCCCATGAAAACGATACGCATCCTTGGAGCCCGTGGTTTAATTCTTGCGACAGCCCTTGGCGTGAGTATTGGCTTCGCGTCTCCGGCCTTCGCCCAAGCCGTACCGCGCCCAGTCATCGTGAATCCTGACGGCGAGGTGACGTATCTTGGCGCGCTGGGCGGGCCTTTCAGCGAAGCTCGCGGCATCAACGATTCCGGACAGGTGGTAGGATACACCGTAAATTCCTCCGTTCACGCCTTCATTACCGGCCCCGATGGCATGGGGATGACCGATCTTGGCACACTGGGCGGGTCTGGCAGCTACAGCGATGCTTTTGGCGTCAACGATTCCGGACAGGTGGTGGGATATTCCCAGACCGCCGATTTTTCTCAGCACACCTTCATCACCGGCCCCGATGGCATGGGAATGACCGATCTTGGCACGCCGGTCGGGGCTTTCAACGGGGTTTTCAGCATAGCTCGCGGCATTAACGGTTCCGGACAGGTGGTGGGATCTTACGAGACCGTCGATTTTTCTCAGCACGCCTTCATCACCGGTCCCGACGGCATGGGGATGACTGAGCTCGGTACGCTGGGCGCGCCTTTCACCACCGCTAGCGACGTCAACGATTCCGGACAGGTGGTGGGACAAAGTAATACCGGACATGGTTCTTTCCACGCCTTCATCACCGGTCCCAACGGCGTGGGGATGACCGATCTTGGCACGCTGGGCGGGCGTGAGAGCTACGCCACCGGCATCAATGATTCCGGACAGGTGGTAGGATCTTCCGAGACTGCAGATGGTTCTCAGCACGCCTTCATCACCGGTCCCGATGGCATGGGGATGACGGACCTCGGTACGCTGGGCGGGTCTGACAGCTACGCTTACGGCATCAACGATTCCGGACAGGTGGTGGGAGATTCCTGGACCGCCGATTCTTCTCAGCACGCCTTCATCACCGGTCCCGACGGCATGGGGATGACGGATCTTAATTCGATTGCGGATCTCCCAGATGAACGCTATCTACATAATGCTCAGGGGATCAATAATGAGGGGCAGGTAATCGCGACCGCTAGCGTTTCCACTATCCCCGAACCCGCTTCCTACGCCCTGATGCTGGCCGGGCTAGGCCTGGTCGGTTTCATGGCGCGCAGCAAAAAGCAGGTCGCGCAGGTTTCCTGTACGCCAGCGCCGGTTTGATCCATCGTCCCATTACGACGTCCATTGTCGCACTCCTACGAGGAACCAAGCTGCGCAGCAATACCCCAGCTCAGCTTCATTGAACGCAGGAATGTTCTCCGCTCAGACCAAGCCGTTCTTGATAGCGTAGTGGGTCAGTTCGGCGTTGTTCTTGAGCTTCATCTTTTCCAGCAGCCGTCCACGATAGACGCTGACGGTCTTTACCGATAGGCGCATTTCCTCGGCCACGCCGGTGAGGCTTTTGCCCGAGGCAATGAGGCACAGGGTCTGGTATTCCCGGTCCGACAAAGTCCCGTGGGGCGGTTGCTCATAATCGGCGCCGAGGCTATCGGCCATCGCCTCCGCCAAAGTGGCGGTCAGGTACTTGCGCCCCCGGGCCACCTGGTGAATCGCGGCCATCAGCTCCGCTGGCGCACTCTGCTTCGTAATATAGCCGGACGCGCCGGCCTTCAGCGCCCGGATCGCATACAGTCCTTCTT